>NZ_CP024847.1:2507253-2820660 GCF_002892535.1 Aquella oligotrophica
GAAGTAACTGCCGCTGGTGTATTTGCTGATTTACTACGCTTAACTTCATATCTGTATTAATATAATGAGTAACGTTAAATTAAAAGAAGGGGTTAATAAGCTAACTGCATTTGCCCCAGCAACTAGTGCCAATCTTGGGGTTGGCTTTGACATCCTTGGCTTGGCTCTTGATGCGGTTGGTGATAAAGTTACACTTACTAAACGTGATGATGGACAGATTATTATTGAGAAGATTAATTCAGTTACTGGATTACCTCTTGAACCAAATAAAAATACTGCCTCATATGCCTTACAGAAAATGTGTGAAGAGCTGGATATTAGCTGTGGCTTTTCAATGCAGATTGATAAAGGCATTGCAATGGGTTCAGGAATGGGTGGCTCAGCAGCCTCTGCCGTTGCTGCAGTAGTTGCCCTAAATGGCTTTTTGAGTAATCCAGTTTCGCGAGAGAAATTGGTAGAATATGCTCTTTACGGTGAAGAAATCGCATCTGGCGGACGTCATGCTGATAATGTAGCCCCATGCGTTTTTGGTGGGATAACTCTAATTCGTAGCCTTGCGCCAATGGAGGTCATTAATCTGCCCTATCCAGAACTATATTGCGTAATAATTCATCCGCACCTTCAAGTAGAAACCAAAAGTGCCCGCGGTATTTTGAAACCTGAAATACCACTAAAAAAATACGTTGAGCAATCTGCTCAGCTTGGTGCTGCAATTTGTGCATTTTATCAAAAAGATATTGAATTATTACGCCGTTCAATGCAGGATTTAATCATTGAGCCACAAAGAGCTAATCTGGTAACTGGCTATTATCAAGTAAAAGAAGCCGCCCTTAAAAGTGGCGCAATTACGGCGACTTTTTCAGGGTCAGGTCCAAGTATGCTAGCGTTTTGCGATAGTAAAGCAAATGCTGAAAAAGTAACTCTAGCGATGTTAGCCATGTTTAATAAACATGGAATTGAAGCAGACCAATGGATTTCTCCAATAAATCCAGATGGTGCATATATAATCGAAGATAAATAGTAGCTGCTCTGACTATCTCGCAATAGCTGCGTTGCAAGGCTCCTTATTTACTTCTCATGTAAACCGCGTCGCCTTGCTCCTTGCTTTTGCTAAATATTCCGGCAGCTATAAGGGATTATATAGTATAAATAATTATTTTAGCCAAAAATCCCGGCTTAATTAACACAGGAATAAATCATGTTTTTTTATAGTACTCGTGATAAAAATAACCATAAAAGTGTAAGCGCAGCAATCTTACAAGGCTTAGCAGAAGATGGCGGCTTATTTGTCCCAGAATATTTCCCGCAGATAAATATTGCCGATCTGGATAGTAAATTAAGCTATCCAGAATTTGCAGCAAAAATTCTTGCGGATTATTTTAAAGGCGATCAGCTTGAATCACAGTTACCTGACATCTGTCGGAATGCATTTAATTTTCCGTTACCTGTACGTGAATTAAACGCGAATACCTATATAATGGAATTATTTCAAGGGCCAACTCTGTCATTCAAAGATTTTGGCGCTAGATTTCTTGCTGAATGTATGACTCGTTTATCTAAAGAACGAAAAACTACAATTATCGTTGCAACTTCCGGGGATACAGGTTCTGCGGTTGCTGGTGCTTTTTATCAAAAGCCAAATATTGAAGTTGTGGTGATGTTCCCGAAAGGACAAATTTCCAAACGTCAGGAACAACAAATTACTTGTTGGGGCGAAAACATTCTCTCAGTTGCAGTTAACGGGACTTTTGATGATTGCCAGAAAATTGTTAAACAAGCGTTTAGCGATGAATGGTTTACTAGTCGTGCACATTTGAGTAGCGCGAATAGTATTAATATTGCTCGATTACTGCCACAACTTACTTATTATGCTTATACTAGCTGGCAATTTTTCCTAAAACATGGTGAGAAAGCTGGGTATATTATCCCAACTGGTAATGTCGGTAATTCTACAGCAGCTTTCTGGGCAAAAGCAATGGGCTTCCCAATTCGCGAAATTAGTCTTGCGACCAATGCCAACCGGGTAATCTCAGACTATCTAGATAATGGTAAATTTGAGCCGCGTAAGAGTATTGCAACAATTGCGAATGCAATGGATGTTGGAAATCCAAGTAATTTTGAGCGTCTGAGCTATTTATATAATACTCCTGAAACATTCCGCGCAAATGTTAAAGCCTTTAGCGTTAGCGACGAAGAAATCAGGGAAATTATTACTGAAGTTAATCAGAAATTTAATTATGTGGTATGTCCGCATACGGCAACCGGATATTTTGCCCGCAAAAAGCTTGATGATAAACCGTGGATAATTGCAGCAACAGCAGATCCATGCAAATTTGAAACTATTATTGAGCCAATTATTGGTAATATCTTACCAGTTGCGCCACAATTACAAACGTTACTGGATAAACCAGTCAAATTGGTTGAAACTGATGCTGATATCCGTCAGGTTGCAGCAGCCCTAGCAAATAAGTAGACAAAATAGACTATTTTATAATGACTTACCCCCATTACTAAATAATGGGGGTAAGTCATTTCATTAGCATAAAGAAGACCTACCAATTAAGGTGATGATCTTCCTTACCCGTAAAAGAATTTATAGCTTAGACCATGCATCAGCCCAGTGAGCACCAATACCCGGGGTATATGCGCCACCCTGATTACACCAACCAGCAACATTACATTTATACAAATTACCTTCAACATCGGCAATTGTGCTTCCAACTGCATAAGGTTGTCCTGCTGGATAAGTTTGGTAACCGCTTGGTGCAGCTTTTGGGTGTACTTCTTTCCACGCACCCTCTGTACCTGTCAATGTATATTGTGACATATTACACCAGCTAGCTTCAACACAAGCATATACACGCTGACTTGTTGCATCTTGTACTAGATCACCAACTTTATAACTACCAATACCTGCTGGATAAACCGGATAATTACTCGCTGGTTTCGCATGACTATTTCTTACAACATAAGAAATAGTTCTGGTATCATCTGTTGCGCGATAAACGTAAACACGATTATCTCCGCCAGCAACAAATTTAACCGTATTACCAGATAAAACTCCAGCGCGAACTTTAAGTGAATTGCTAAATACATACTTATTAACCGCATTGGCTACTTGTGTTTCTGCTTTCTCAGGAGTACTAACAGTTACAGCAGGAACCGTTTCTTCAGTACCATTAACTTGCAAGGCAAAAGTCAGTTTGTCTTTAGCTTTAACCAAAGTCGGATTTACCCAGCTACTTAATTTTTCACCAACCGGAGTCCAGGTAGTAATTACCGGATTAGGGTCTTTTTTCTTGGTTAAGCGATAGCTATATTTAACAGTTGGATCTGAAATTGTATGATTAAGATATACATAATTCTTGGTTTTATCATTTTCATTATAAACAACACCACCAGTTGATTTATTTAATTCACCTACTTCAACATATCTCGCATGAGTAGTGTCACTATTAATTTTAGCAGCAAGAACTTTCTCCCAATTATGAAGATTATTTGCTGAAATTGACAGTGAGTAGCTTTCAATTATGCTCTTCACTCCATTTTTAGTTCCAGATAACTCAAAAGTAACCAATTGCCCGGCTTTTGGTGCAGCTGATTCCGCCGCTAGATTAGCTGGCCATGGACCAAGACTCTTATTAAGTACTGTCCAAATCTGCTCAGGAGGAACTACCTGTCCACCTTCTACCTTAACATCTGAACACGAGATGAAATTTTCCCCAGCAGGATCAACCCGTTGCCAGATAGTAACCATCACCTGTTTTTCATCACCACTCATCTCAGGCAATTTGCATTTCCAGCTTGAAGTCTTGTCGCCACTATTAACATACGGGTCGGCTCCCAATGCACAAACTAAATGCAAATCTTTCCAGCTAGGATTTGGCTTATACTGTCCAGGTGCATAATGCGTAATAAATACAAAGTTATTACTGTTTTTATGCCATGCAGAATATGACCAGTTAAACTGGATATCATGCCCAGAACTGATTTTAGTCATCAAGTTATCAGGCAATGACTTATTAAGATCCGGAAAATATTTGGCACTACTATTTTCAGTATAACCACATAAGCGATCATCTTGTATTGGATAGTTATCTTTATAAAATGCCAATGGACCAGTACCATTCTGTTTAGGACTAACATAAGCATTAATCTGTGTTAATGTCATACTACCAAGTTCCTGTGTTGGCATATTATTAGATATCTGATTTGGATTATATTCGATTAAGCCAACCTTGTTAGTATCAACAAGATATGCTGTTCTTGAATAGGGAGCTGTTTGATAGCCATGAGCAAATACCTGACCAGTAGCAAGCGCTAATAGTAGCGTAATTAATTTATTTTTTTTCATATGAATTTCTCTTTTCTGATAAATTATTTTTACTTTTAGGCAGGCTATTTATATTAAATCCTGCCCAATATTAATTTAAAATTAAATAACTATTAAAACCCAAGGTTTACCAAATTGTCAGTATATGCACCAGCTGGATCCCAAGTATTACCACCCCAAGCACTAGGGTAATAATCGTTACCAAGTGCCCACACCATTACTCCACCATAGTACTGGTACTGAGTTGCAACTTTTACAGAGCTAGTATATTCAGCAAGGATTTTTGCATTTCCTGCTGCAGTTTTTTCTTCATACGCCCACATCGTTGCATCACCACCTGCAGTTTTATTTGCTACTGTACCAATTAAGATTTTTGTTGTACTTGGAATACATACTTGATTACCGTTTTTGTAAAGCTTGGTTACTGGATCAAGAGTACCACAATCATTGCTAACCGTTTGGTTCATTGCTTTAGCGATATATTGATGGAAATCAGTATAAGTTTCATCACTGAAGCCACCATTTTCCCGAGGAATCTTGATTACCCCTGGACCAGAGTTATAAGCTTGAAGATTGATATAATCAACATAACCAGCCGCAATTGCTGCTCCATAATCGTTATTTGTAGTTCCTGAAGCTGTTAAAATAAAGTTGCTTGGCTTCGATGAATCAACACTGGTTGGGTTAGATGGATTGGTTACTCCGACCCCATTTGTTGATGCTTGAGGTGCAGTTGATACCAAATACCCCATCTGATGCAAAGCTTTGGCTAATTCGGTAATATTATTGCCAGAATCATTTGCTTCTATATCCAGATCAACACCAGTAACTTTAACTGGAGTGGTAATCTTGCTATTGATATAACGAATGTCCGCATCTAACGATTTGGCTAATGTTGACATATTTTCCGCAGCATTGCTACCGCCACTAAATGAATGGCTACCATTTTGACCACCAAGACTAAGCAACATTACTGTTCCAGATTTAGCATTTTTGGATACTCTTTGGAAAATAGGAACCAATGCATCATCTGCATTATTTGCACAATTTACATGATCCGCATCACAGGCAGAGAAACCAACTATTAAGACATCATATTTAGCAAAAGCAGCATCAGGGATTGCAGCAAAAGCTCCCGTTGCAGTACCATCAATATATCCTACAGCAATATGGTTGCCTCCAGAAGGTTGAGATTTATGTTTAAATGGTACAAGCAAAGTTGTATTTGCTTTAATAGTGCCAGTAACTGGTGCAACCACTTCATATTTGCTAGCAGCGCTAGAAGTTACATTAAGTGTAACTACATCACCTTTTAGCAATTTAAGATTACTAGTTCCATTAGAAGCTGTCAGCTGGTTAAATTTATACTGCTTGCCCTTATAGTTATCTGTAAAAGTAATTGTTGCAGTATCACCAGCATCAAGACCAGTAATTTTTAGCTTAGCAGGAACAATATTTGATTCAGGTTGAGCAACCAAACTGATTGCTCCAAGCTCAGTCGTTTTATTAGCTTTTACTTGAGCTACTTTATTTAATGGATTATAGAATATTCCTTTGATTGCATCTGCCAGACCATATGAAGTTAAAGTATAACGACCCGCTGTCAAATTGCCAACATTGACAGTCTTACCAAATTCAGTATTCATAGTCGCAACCATTTGGCTTTCAGCATTAATAACCGAAACATCTAGAGTATTTTGATCTATTCCAGTTGGTTTATTAATACTATAGCTTATAACGCCTGTAGTAACTTTAGCTGCTGAAAACGATGCCGATTCATAAACTGTCTGACCAGCAGCCAATAAAATTGGATTTGGTGCATTAAACATAATTTTTGGTGGCAAAGTATTTGCAGGAACAGTCAAAGAATAAGTACTAGGTTTAAGTCCATTAAGCTTTTGAACAATCTTGCTTTTTACATTACTATTGGTAATTCTTGCAATTACTGATTCAAATTGTCCACCTTGACCAGCAAGAACTACTGGAATATTACAGATAGTTGGCTCTTGACAAGCAGTAACCAGTTTACTAGTATTTATTGTCAGATTTATGTTACCTGGTTCAACTGGAGTAACTTCGCCATCAGAACTAACTACAGGGTTTACTGGAGCATTACCAAATGGAGAATTATAACCATAGCTGATTTTAACTGATGCATTAGGAGCAAGTACTCCGCCAGTTTCAAGAGTTATTGATAGCTTGGTTGGTCCATTATCATCAGTTATACCAACAACACTTGTTTTTATTTCCATCCAAGGACTAACGGTGCTATATGCAAAACTACTTGGATCTAGACTGGTCGAATCTTCCATGGTTACCTGCATACCATCAAGGCTCTTTGTTTCACCACAACCATTGGTAATAACAAATGAACCGCTACCATAATATTGACCACTAGACTGAAAACTTGAACTCGTAACAGCAAGACACGCAGTAGAAGCATTAGCGGCTTTACTAGCGGTTTGTTCCGTAACCAATGATTGATTTAATAATGGTGTGGCGTACTGTTTAGTTGATGAGAAATCAATAGTTCCAGCAACAGGCACTGAACCAGAAGCAGAAGAAGTACTGCCTCCACTATGGCAGGCACCTAATCCGGCAATCAAAATAACTGGTATAATTCGTTTAATTTTATGTTTCATGCTTTAACACCCCTTTAAAAGTAATAGTATGATTCTTAAAATAATTGCGATAACAATTTCAAGACTTCATTCTACCAAGGAAAGTTAAACATGAAAACCGTCCAAAAATGACGGGGCTCGAGAAATAACCTTATAGAAGGGGAATTACATAAAATTCAGTTAACAACGCGAACTCGGGATAAGTTAATTAGTAAAATTAACCGCCAACGGCGCTGAAAATACTTCTTTATCAAAAGCTTTGTCACCATCTTCTCTAGCAATACCATCAGATTTTAGATTTACAAAATCATAAGACGCAGTATCCATCAGGTGCGACGGGACAATATTTTGCATTGCTCGAAACATAGTTTCAATCCTGCCCGGATGCTTTTTATTCCATTCGGTTAACATATCTTTGATTACCTGACGTTGCAGATTTGGTTGAGAACCGCATAAATTGCATGGGATAATCGGAAATTCTTTAATCATTGCATAACGCGCAATATCTTTTTCGGCACAATAAGCTAATGGACGAATAACAACATTACTACCATCATCACTCACTAGCTTAGCAGGCATACCTTTTAGTTTTCCACCGTAGAACATATTTAGAAATAGCGTTTCAAGGATATCATCACGATGATGTCCTAAGGCGATTTTCGTTGCGCCAATTTCTCGCGCCACCCGATATAAAATCCCCCGGCGTAAACGCGAGCATAAACCACAGGTCGTTTTACCTTCAGGAATCACCCGTTTCACGGTAGAATAAGTATCTTCTTCGATGATTTTATATTCTACCCCAAGACTTTCAAGATAATTTGGCAACACTTCCTTAGGAAAGCCCGGCTGTCCCTGATCAAGATTTACTGCAATAAGGCGAAATGATATTGGTGCGGATTTTTGAAGACTCATCAGAATATCAAGCATACTATAACTATCTTTACCACCAGAGAGACAAACCATTACAGTATCACCAGCTTCAATCATATTATAATCATTGATAGCCTTGCCAACGCCAGCGCGTAAACGTTTTGCCAATTTATTTATTTCGTATTGCTGATCCATAGTGATGCTTTTATCTGATATTTAAGAGGTTATTTTATATGTTGATGCAACAAGAATTGCAACTGAGATTACAATTTTAAAGAGGACAATATTATACAGTAATTTTGCACTACGTTTTAAGAAAAAAACGACATACAGATAATTTATTAAAATTATTTGCTGCATAGCAACATGATGATATAAAATAGGCGTTTGTCCATAATTCTTAGTCCATCTTTCTAAAGGTAAAATGTTAATGAGTGGCTTCCAAAAAATTGAAAAACTAATTAAAGAACATGATATTAAATTCGTTGATTTACGATTTAGTGATACACTAGGCAAGGAACATCATGTTACCCTACCAGCCGATGTAATCAGTGAAGATTTATTTAAAATCGGACATCCTTTTGATGGCTCTTCAATTGAGGGCTGGAAAGGAATTGAAGCATCTGATATGTTATTACGACCTGATGCAAATACATTAAAAGTTGACCCATATTTTGATGATGCAACCCTATTTATGACTTGTGATGTTGTTGAGCCAGCGACAATGGAAGCCTATGATCGCTGCCCACGCGGGATTGCCAAGCGAGCTGAAGCATTTATCAAAGAAAGTGGAATAGGTGATACTGCTTATTTCGGTCCAGAGCCAGAATTTTTTATTTTTGACTCGGTAACTTTCGGCGCTGATATGAGTGGTTGTCACTACAAAATCAATGCTGAAGAAGCGGCATGGAGTTCTAGTGCCGAGATTGAAGGTGGTAATACTGGACATCGCCCAAGAGTTAAAGGTGGATATTTCCCTTTACCACCAGTAGACTCACATCAAGATTTACGTGCTGCTGCCTGTCTTACTCTATCTGAATTAGGCGTGCCGGTTGAATTACACCACCATGAAGTAGCAACTGCAGGTCAATGCGAAATCGGGACTAAATTTAGTAGTCTTGTTGAGCGTGCTGACTGGTCACAAATTTTAAAATATGTAGTGAGAAATACTGCTCACCGCTATGGTAAAACTGCTACTTTCATGCCAAAACCAATCGTTGGTGATAATGGTTCTGGTATGCACGTACACCAATCAATCTGGAAAGGCGGCAAAAACCTATTTGCGGGTAAAGAATATGCTAATCTTTCTGAAACTGCCCTACACTATATCGGTGGGATTATTAAGCATTCAAAAGCCTTAAATGCAATCACTAATCCAACAACTAACTCGTACAAACGTCTAGTACCGGGATTTGAAGCACCAGTAATCGTTACTTACTCAGCTCGTAATCGTTCTGCTGCAATTCGTATTCCATTTACTACATCAGATAAAGCTAAGCGAATTGAAGTTCGTTTCCCGGATCCGATGGCTAATCCATATTTAGCATTTAGCGCAATGTTAATGGCAGGTATTGATGGAATTATCAATAAGATTGATCCAGGTAAAGCAATGGACGTAAATCTATATGAAATGCCAGAAAGTAAACTAGCAAAAATCCCTCAGGTTTGTTCTAGTCTAGAAATGGCACTGGAAAATCTAAATAAAGATCGTGCGTTTTTAACTCGTGGTGGCGTTTTCACTGACGATTGGATCGATAGTTACATTCAATTAAAAATGCATGAAGTAACAACATATCGTATGACAACTCATCCGATTGAATTACAGATGTACTATAGCCTGTAACAGCCTGTAGAAAATGCATTTAAAGCCACTAATAAAGCTAGTGGCTTTTTTAATTGAAAAATATCGGGTTTTGTGAGAAAATCGGGGGTTATTACTTTAATAAACCCAGCAGTAAGGTTACTATACCTAAAAATTAAGATTTGACCAGAAAAGTTACATAAAAGCAGTAACTTACGACGCAAAGAAAAGTACTATTTACAATGAAATTTTTAAAAATCAAAAAAAGAATACTCGCATTAGCACTAATAGCGGCAACTATTATATACCCCGCCGTATCAGTAGCCGATGATATTAATGATTTAAGCGGAGTTTCATCTGATGATAGTAGCTCGGATACTGTCAAAAAAGATGCAACCTCCAGCGATGCAATTGGAAACATGCTCCTTCAATCAGTAAGCCTGATGGGCATTGCCTATAAATGGGGTGGAAATACTCCCGATACCGGGATGGACTGCAGCGGTTTTGTACGTTATGTATTTAAAAAATCTCTCGGCATTAATCTCCCAAGAACAGCTGCTGAAATGGCAAAAGTTGGGAAAAAAGTCAGCCCTGACGACCTAGAACCGGGTGATTTAATTTTCTTTAATACCAGACGCGGCTCAAATACCCATATTGGGATCTATCTGGGTAATAATAAGTTTATTCAGGCGCCCCGAACTGGTGAGAACATAAAAATCACTGAATTTGATGGCTGGTGGCGACAACATTTTAACGGTGCTAAACGAGTAGTTCAGGAAAATGTTGATGACAATGGTAATACGTCTGTCGAAAGCTATCAGGACATTCACGATGAAGCACTACCAAGTAGTTATCGTGGAAAATCATCCAAACATGCAGGTCGTTCGCGGTATAGTTCCAAAAAACATGCAACTACCACCAGTAAAAAATCTGGCAGCAAAAAATCTTCCACCAAGAAGAAGCGTAAAAAACATTGATAAATGAAATTACAAATTCCAACTTGGCATAGAAGCAATGGAGAGATAATTGCCTGCACCGAGAAAATCAAGGTTATGCGTGAAAATATTGAAGAGCTGCAACAATATTTGCAGGATGCCTTTGAGGATGCCTTACTAATGGATGTTGATGAAACCCAATTCCGGCAGTTTTTGCTGACTCTAGTCAACAACCTCGACAATCCCTATAAGGATCAAAATGTTTAATAAATTTGAATTACTGGTTGGTTTGCGTTATTTACGTGCCAAACAAAAAAATAGCTTTGTATCATTCATCTCACTAGTATCAATAATCGGTATAGCACTGGGTGTGGCTGCACTTATTACTGTACTATCTGTAATGAATGGTTTTCAGCGTGAGATTCGCAACAAGATAATTGGCGTAACTTCGCACATGCAGATAATTTCGGCAGCAAATGCACTTTCTAATTGGCAGGATACGGGTAAACTTACCATGAAAAATAAGGAAGTCCTTGCTTATGCACCTTATATTGACGGTCAAGGACTCATTTCATTTAGCGGCAGCGTTAGTGGAATACTAATTCGTGGCGTAGAACCAGAATATGAACCAAAAGTAGATGATATTACCAATAAAATCGTTCAGGGTACATTCAAAAGTCTTGAATCAGACAGCTTTAACATCGTAATAGGTAAAGAACTCGCCCGCCAGCTTGGTGCAACTTTAGGTGATAAAATCACTTTAATTACTCCAGATGGGCAAATTACCCCGACAGGAATGATTCCAAGATTGAAGCAATTTACCATTAGTGGTATCTTCGATAGCCACATGTATGAATATGATACTTCATTAGTATTTATTAGTCTTGCAAAAGCACAGGTATTATTCAAAACACCAGATAGTGTAACCGGATTACGGTTGAAGGTTGATGATGTAATGCGAACACAAATAATCAAAAACCAGCTTTATGGAATCTTGCCCGGAGATCTGATAATTCAAGACTGGATTGATCAGCATCAAAACTATTTTGCAGCTGTTGCCATGGAAAAGAAAATGATGTTTGTAATATTAACCCTAATCGTAGCAGTAGCCGCATTTAATCTTGTTTCAACTTTAGTAATGACAGTAAACGATAAGCGTCCGGACATTGCAATTCTACGCACAATCGGAGCATCAGAGAAAAGCATAATGAAGATATTCATGTTACAAGGTGGGGTATCCGGGATTATTGGAACAGTCAGTGGGACCGTCCTTGGTGTGATCCTTGCCCTGACCATTGGCGATCTGGTTCATGGCATAGAAATGCTTACTCATACTAAACTTATTTCTGGTGAAGTCTATATGATAGATTACCTGCCATCTCAGGTAGAGTTTAGTGATGTTGCCAGTATATTTACTGTGTCAATTATACTAAGTATTTTGGCAACCATTTATCCAAGCCGAGCCGCGGCAAAAACCAACCCAGCTGAGGCACTGCGCTATGAATAATAATTATATTTTGCAAACTACGAAGCTTTCAAAATCTTTTACCCAATCCAGTGGTGACAAGCTACAAATTTTTAGCAATATTAATTTTAACCTTGAAGCCGGTGCAACTGTCAGTATCGTTGGCAGTTCAGGAAGCGGCAAAACATCACTATTACAGATATTAGCTGGTCTTGATAGCCCTACCGATGGATACGTTAGTATAGATGGCGAAAATTTACAACAAATGAATAGCAACCAGTTATGCCAATTACGCAACAAGAAGCTGGGCTTTATTTACCAATTTCATCATCTACTGCCGGAATTTACTGCTCTTGAAAATACTCTAATGCCATTAATCATTGGCAATAAAAGTGATAAACAAGGTAAAGAGTATGCAAATTATATTCTAAGTAAACTCGGACTAGGTAAACGTACACAACACTACCCGAGCCAACTATCTGGTGGAGAACGCCAGCGCGTAGCAATTGCTCGAGCTGTAATTAACCAGCCAAAGATAATATTTGCAGATGAGCCAACTGGAAATCTCGATAATACCACAGCCCATCAGGTACTTGATATTTTTCTTTCGCTACAGCAAGAGTTAAATACCAGTCTCATTATGGTTACTCATGACCATGAGATAGCCAGCCGAACACAACAAAAGCTTACCCTGCATAATGGTGAATTAGCTAATTAATCGTAAAATGTAAATACTCATACTATGTAACCCCGTAACTGTCGGAATATGCTAGCAAGAGAAGGCGCAAGATGGACACGTGTGTCCCGCGGGTTACATGAGAAGTAAATGAGGAGCTTGGCAACGCAGCCATTGCGAGATAGTACAAGCAGTTACCGTAAAATAATTATAATGGCTTCAATAATCCAGCTATAAAATTGGTTATCTGTTAAAATACTTCTACTTTGGGGGCTCTTGTGCTTAACTCCAAGAACTATTTTTTTATTTATGAAGAGAGGAAATTTACAATTGAGAAATAAGCTTATGCAATTAATGCTTGTAGTGGGTAGTATTTACATCGCCGTAACAATAACTGGCTGTGCAAATGCTGCTCTAGCAGTAACTGATCCGCGAAGCATAACTACTCTTACCGATGATCAATATATTATGCGTAATTTACAAGTAAAATATATGGATAAAGAGTTTGAAAGTGCACATATTCAGACTACCGTTTATAATCATGAAGTTTTATTGAATGGACAAGCTTTAAGTCTTATCCAGCGTCATAAAATAGTCGAAGCAGCAAAAAATATGGACCGCGTAACAAAGGTTTATGATTATATGTATATTGCTAAAACTGATACTGCTTCAACAACTGATGATACAATGATTACAGCTACCGTAAAAAGTAAACTTTTTGCTTCTGAAGACGTGAATAGTAATGATGTAAAAATAGTTACCTATGCTGGTGATGTTTATATTTTAGGAATCATCAAAAAAGAACAGCTAAAAAACATGGTAACGGTTGCAAGCAATGTTGATGGTGTTAAAAAAGTTATCCCTCTAGTTCACTATAAAACATCAGATAGTAAGCTCAATCTACCAGGCACAGAGTAATTACTCTCAAAAAAGCTCTTTAAAGCACTGTTTTTATATCAGTGCTTTTATTTTGCCCATACGATAAAAAATAACCGCTGATTTCTCAGCGGTAAGGCAGAAAATTGCCAGCGATTGGCAATCAAGGGAAGAATAAATTAAAATGAAAAAGTAGCCAGAATTATACTATTTGCTAAAAGATCTCGTTGTCCCTTGGTGGGACACATACAAACTAATAGTTTTAGCTACAAAAGAGAACCCCTTACACAAACGCAAGGGGTTTATCTCAAAATATGCTTGGAGGGGTGTAATTATAAATAAGCTGCGAAGTATCAAAGCCCTGATCTTTTGCAATCAATATTATTGCCTTAAGATCGCTTTCTGGCACATTTTCAGAACGGGATAATATCCAAAGGTACTTATGATCCGGGCTTCCAACCAATGCCATCTTATTATAATCAACATTCAAAACCCAATAATCCCCATAACCAAAAGGTAGCCAGCGAATAAATTTTGGCAAGAATGTCACCTTCAATTTAGCAATATTATGTGACTCGACAAAGCTTGCCATTCCTTCTGCAATCTCAGGAACACTATCCCGAGTATTACATTCATTAGTAACAATTATTTTATTGTCATCATCTGGGTTTAGCTGATACGTTGCGGTAACTGGTGGCAGACATTTATCTTCGAATTTATTGGGTAACCTTGCAATTTCATACCACTTACCAAGGTATTTGCTACTATCAAAATTATCAATTGCAGCCATATCACCAGCATAAGCAGTAATATAAACAGTAAACAATACAAAACTCATTAGTAATTTTTTCATATTTTCTTTCTATCTAAGTCTTTATAACAACATATAAGCATAAAAAACAGGCTAGGAAAAAGATCTATACTCAAGAAGGAATAACTCCTGATCATTTCGCACAAAAAATATCAATATACTTAATAAATAGGTACTTAATAAAGCTAAAATAAGTTTAGAGAGTTTATGGTGCCGGGAGAGGGACTTGAACCCTCACGCCATTGCTGGCACCGGATTTTGAGTCCGGCGCGTCTACCAATTCCACCATCCCGGCTAAAAGATGAGATAGAGATTATATATTATGTTTAGAATGAACGTCAAAGTATTTTACAAAAATCAAGCTAAAATTAAAATCTATACTCAATCAGATTCGAAATACTGGTAGGCGACACAAGCGCCGCCGCCTACAACTAGTAAGCAAGAAGCTTGGCAACACCCCAGGATGATGAATCTATTTGAGTATAACTACTTCATAAGTATCTTATTACTAATATCATTTAGGACATTAATCCGAACATTATCCTCAACAAAACAGTTTCCCGAGTAGCAACTTAAGTGAGCGTAATAATTATATAGACCGTCAGCTTCAGCTACAGGATACATGTTTTTCTTGAACATAATCACATAATCACTGGCAAATCCGAAGCGGATTACATTACCATACAGAAAGCAGCCGTTGCTAGTACGTTCAATAATCTCCGGATTATTTATTGCCATATTTGTATCTTTAACCGAACTATTTATTTTCCTACCGATCAATTTGCACTGATTGGAATCAATAAATAATAATGGATTTACTTCCATAAAATTTATCATTTCTGCCGTACGATATAACATCATGCTAAACGGTTTAATCATTAATGCCAGAAAAAGCAAAATAAATATCAAGCGGAATTTACCCAAATGTAATGCATTTCTTTTATGCTTATAAGCCAGATACAGATTCATCAAAAAGAAATAGAGTGATGCCCAAGTAGCTACCACCAATATTTCAATTACTGGCTTTAATGTATCATGAGAGATCAAGCGAAGACATAAATAAAAAGTCAATAACAGCAAGATCAGCTTAGTTGGCAAGAAAATCCGCGGAATAATATGTGGTAAGCGATAACCAATATAATTAAATGAAAGGATTATTAGAAATGGGTAAATAAAAATCACGAGCAAGGCAATTGATAGCTGCAAAACCACAAAGGTCGCATAAGCAGTAAGGCTTGACTGGGGAATAAAAATATAAGTAGCTCGCTGCGCTTGGATGCTAAGGGCAACCACCAGTATAACCATTAGAATTGGAAGAATACTTTCTAGTCTAAAGATATGACGTAGAATATTCTTAAAAATAAAAACATTAAATTTTTCCAGATCAGCTTCAGACCATTCTTTGCAATATTGCCTAAATGAGCTGGTTAAATAAGTAAGCATAACTTTCCATATCTATAAAAAAAGTCCAGTATCTATTTTAACTGGACTTTTATATTTTTTGTAAGTATAACTTACTCAACCAGATTCGAAATACTGGTAGGCGACAAGAGCCGCCGCCTACAACTAGTAAGCAAGAAGCTTGGCAACAACCCAGAATTATGAATCTGATTGAGTATAGATTATTGATAAACTGGGAATCTACCACATAAAGCCAGTGCCTGTTGCTTGACTTTTTCAATCACAGCCTGATTATCAGGGTTTTCTAAGACATCAGCAATCATATTGCCAAGCTCTTCACATTCAGCTTCTTTAAATCCACGGCTAGTAACTGCTGGAGTTCCTAGGCGAATACCACTAGTTACAAACGGTTTTTCTGGATCATTTGGGATCGCATTCTTATTAATCGTAATATTAGCATTACCCAATACCTCTTCAGCAACCTTACCAGTAATCCCCTTAGCACGTAAATCTACTAGCATAACATGCGACTCGGTGCGTCCAGATACAATCCGCAGTCCACGCTTAATCAATGTTTCCGCCAATACAACTGCATTTTTCTTAACCTGCTCCTGATAGGCTTTAAAATCAGGCTCTAATGCCTCACCAAAAGCAACCGCTTTAGCCGCAATCACATGTTCAAGTGGTCCACCCTGTAAACCTGGGAAAATTGAAGAATTTAACATTTTGCCATGCTCTTCTTTGGCAAGAATAATCCCACCACGCGGACCACGTAATGTTTTATGCGTAGTAGAAGTAACAAAATCAGCATGCGGTACTGGATTAGGATAAACACCAGCTGCGATCAAGCCTGCATAATGCGCCATATCTACCATCAATAATGCACCACATTTATCAGCAACTTCACGGAAGCGTTTAAAATCAATTGCAAGAGAATAAGCCGATGCACCAGCAACGATTAATTTTGGCTTATGCTCCATCGCTAAACGCTCAACTTCAGCGTAATCAATCTCTTCTTTATCATTTAAACCATAGCTGATAAATTTGAATAGTTTGCCGGATAGATTAACTGGCGAACCATGTGTCAAATGTCCACCGTGAGCTAAGGACATCCCAAGCACCGTATCACCCGGTTGTAATACTGCAAAATAAACTGCCTGATTTGCTTGTGAACCAGAATGTGGCTGAACATTGGCATACTCAGCACCAAATAACTGTTTAATCCGATCAATAGCAATTTGCTCTACCTGATCAACATAATAGCATCCACCATAATAACGCTTTTGTGGATAACCTTCGGCATATTTATTGGTAAGGACAGAACCTTGTGCTTCAAGAACTGCCTTTGATACATAATTTTCAGATGCGATTAGTTCAATATGTTCTTCCTGACGACGAGCTTCCTCGCCAATCAGATCAAAAATTGCTTTATCACTATTTTTAAGTACATTATTTAGTTTATTCATCGATAAATTCTCCTAAATCATATTTAATATTTAAATATATAAAAACTATTCACGCCCATACATATCATCATAGCGGACAATATCGTCTTCGCCAAGATAATTACCACATTGAACTTCAATAATCACCAGTGTTTCATCTTCACTAGCATTCATTAAACGGTGTTTATCACCCGCTGGGATAAAAGTTGACTCATTTGCTAATAATCGTACAACCTTATCTTTATGTAAAACAGTTGCCTCACCATCAACAACAACCCAATGCTCACTCCGTTTAGCATGAGACTGCGCAGATAATGCATGCCCTGGCTTTACTTCAATCCGTTTAATCTTATAAAAAGGACCTTCCTCAAGCGTAGTATAAGTTCCCCACGGACGATGGACGGTTTGGTGCAATTCCGAAGTGCTATGCTGCATTTTTTTCAGTTGCTCAAAAATGTGCTTTACGTCCTGCGTCTGATTTTTGTTAGCAACCAATAGCGCATCCGGAGTATCAACCACAACTAGATCAGCAATATCTACACCCGCAATAATCCGATTAGTGGAATAAACCAAGCAGTCCTTGGTATTATGTAAAATACTTTCACCAATTATTGCATTCCCATTCGCATCTTTGGGTAAAGTTTGTGCAATTGAGAGCCATGAACCAATATCTGACCAACCAATAGAACAGGGGATCACTGCTGCCTTGGCAGTTCTTTCAAATAAGGCATAGTCAACTGAGATATTTTCCGCATTAATGAATAATTCAGGATTTAGCTTTACCGACTTACCAGTATCCGAATCATTTACCACCGAATTTGACAGACACTTGTGTACATCACGAACCAATTTAGGTGAGTTTTTCTCAAATTCAGCCAAGAAAGTTTTCACCTGACCGCAAAACATACCCGAATTCCACTGGTAATCGCCAGATTCAACGTATTGTGTTGCTAGTTCTAAATTTGGCTTTTCCACAAATCGCTTCACGGCAAAACCACTACCAATCTGGGTTGCTGTATCTGCCTCAATATAGCCATAACCTGTTTCAGGATATTCTGGATTAATTCCAAAGGTAACCAGATAGCCAAGCTTTGCCATTTCTACCGCTTTTGCTACAGTGCTATTAAATGCATCAAGATCAGTTATCAAATGATCAGCCGGTAAAACCAGAATTATTTCATCTTCAGTATAGTTTTCTTTAGCAAAAATAGCTGCTGCAAGAACAGCTGGCGCAGTATTACGCCCAAATGGTTCAAGGATGAAATCACAGCGAATACTTTTATCATTTATCTGCTGATATTCATTATTCATCCGAAAATGAAGCTTTTCATTGGTAACAGTCAGTATACTCGTGATTGACTCTGTAAGGGTAGCAGAACGGGAAAAAGTATTTTGTAATAAACTTTTACCATCAGACAATTTAAGAAATGGTTTTGGGTCAGCCTGCCGTGAAACTGGCCATAAGCGTGAACCACTACCGCCTGAAATAATTACTGGAATCATAACATCCTCATGAGAGTGATTACTACTAAGCTTAGATTAAGGCTATATTATACGGTAAAAACCCAGTGTAATGGCTTATAATTAGATGATCCTAAATGATATTTCTGAAAACGCAAATTCTGAATTACTTTACTCAGATAGACGTCAGTGAATCTGATTTAAGTATCGCAGAAACCTTTATAACAACACAAAAAAATTAATGAAACAAAGTTGGGACAGAGTTTAATGTTTTATGCTTGCCCATAATGATGCAGCAACAATTAATACTCCTCCTAGCCAGCTAATTGGACTTAAAGACTCATGAATAACTATTGTAGCATATAAAGCGCCCCACACTGGTTCACTACCCATTAATAGTGAAACCTTAGTTGGAGAGGTACGTTTCACCGAGAAATTTTGAACAAAAAAAGCAAACATAGTACAAAATAAAATAAGATAAATTAAATCAAGCCAAAAAACAGCACTGGAGGGTAAAATCTTAAGTTGATCATAGTTTAATAACAAACCAAGTAAAAGACATCCTAATCCAACAATACCAGTTTGGATAGAAGTAAGAAAAACCATATTTGTAGGAGCATCCTGCGTTAATTTTTTTGTAAATGTAACCATGAATGCTCTCATGATAGCCGCAGCAATTATCAAATAATCACCCAAATTTAGATTAAATGATCCATCTTTATTCTTACTTAGTAGAAATGCACCAATGACAGATAAAAATGCTGCAACAATAATTGTCTTTTGTGGACGCTCTTTTAATACCAGCCATTGGATAAACGGAGTCAGAACCACATATAAGCTAATTAAAAATGCCGAGCTTGAAGCTGTTGTTATAGATAAGCCATAGGTTTCACTAATAAAAATTAGTAGTAATACCAGACCTAAAGGAACCCCTATTTTTATATTTGCTTTGATACTATCGGCACTTAAGCGAAAACAAGATGGTAGAAAGACTAGAAATGTAATACAAAATCTCAATGCAAGAAATCCTAAAACAGGATAATATAGTACCGCATGTTTAGCAACACCATAACTAGTTCCCCAAACAATAGCTACCAGTAATAGCAAAATCACATCAAGCCATTTTGAATAAAAGAACTGGTGGAGAAATGTCAACTTTGCCATAAGAGCTCACATGAATTAAAATAACATTTATAAGCATATGTTATCATAACGTTAGACTGTATAATAGCAATTTGAGAAATTATACCCACACACTATAATCAAGTACAAATTTGTCCATCCTTGAAACTATTCAATTAAGCTATACGCAGGCATTAAAAATCAGCGAAGATAGCTTAATTAAGAAACCCCCAATAAAAGCCTAGTATCTTCTTCTAACTACTTCACCAGAAAAATAGTTGCATCAAATCTTAAAATCGGATAGAATTACGGGCTTACATTAATTTTTAAAGGTGATGAGATTATGGCACGAGTATGTCAAGTGACAGGCAAAAAGCCTATGGTTGGTAACAACGTATCTCACGCAAATAACAAAACCAAACGTCGTTTTTTGCCAAATTTGCAATCACGCAAATTCTGGGTTGAAAGCGAAAATCGTTGGGTTCGTCTACGTGTAACTAATGCTGCTCTACGTACCATTGATAAAAAAGGTATTGATGTAGTTTTAGCCGAATTACGCGCGACAGGTCTTGCTATCTAATTTATAAGGTACAATCATGCGTGAGAAAATTAAACTAGAATCATCGGCAGGTACGGGGCATTTTTACACTACAACTAAAAATAAACGCACCTCAACCGAAAAATTAGAGCTTACTAAGTACGATCCTAAAGCACGTAAACACGTTCTTTATAAAGAAACAAAACTTAAATAAGCATTAAAAAACCGAAGATTAACTCTTCGGTTTTTTTATTACCCAGCCCTATACTTACCAGAAGATATGCAAAATCTTGAAGATTGCTGCACCAAGTAGCATACATACAGGTAAAGTCAAAATCCATGCAGTAACCATTGAACGAACCACATTCCAGTTTAAACCTTTACCAGTATAGCCTGCCCCATAATTGAGCCAGATGCAGCTTGTGTCGTACTAACCGGAAGCCCGAAGTGAGAGGCTGCAAGGATTAATGCACCAGAACTTAGCTCCGCAGCAAATCCATTTGCCGGACGCAATTTGGCAACTCGAGTACTTAGGGTTTTAATAATTTTCATCCCCCCAGATAGAGTCCCCAATGCCATTGCCAACGCGCAAATAACAATAACCCAAACCGGAATATGTGCGGCATCGCTAACGAGACCAAAACTAAATAATGCTAGTGTTATAATTGACATTGTTTTTTGTGCATCATTTGAGCCATGACTAAGTGCCAACAAACTACTAGATAAAACTTGTAACTCACGAATAAAGTTATTTGCTTTTCTTGGATGGTTATTATTATGTAATGCCCGCATGACTATCAGCATGATTGTCAGCGCGAGGAAAAAAGCTAGAATCGGTGAAATAACCATCGGAATAATTACTTTATTCACTAAAGTAGCATATTTAACAGCTGAGAAGCCATCCGTAGCAATTACTGCCCCAGCAAGAGAACCAATCAATGCATGCGAAGAACTGGATGGTATCCCCAGTGCCCAAGTTGCTAGATTCCAGCTAATTGCTGAAGCTAATGCTGCAATTAGTACTACATGGGTAACAAGATTAGAATCAACCAAACCTTTACTAATAGTTGTGGCAACCCCGGTACCCATAAAAGCGCCGATAAAATTAAAGATTGCGGCAATGATAATTGCCTGATAAGGAGAAAGTGAGCGGGTAGCAATTGGAGTAGCTACAACGTTTGCCGTGTCATGAAAGCCATTGATAAATTCAAATGCAAGAGCAACAATAATAATCGCGATTAAAATTACCGAGGGACTCATAGTTACATATCCTTAATTGAAATCTGCATTACCAGATCAGCAATATTTGCACTGGTATCAATTGCATTTTCTATACTTTTATAGATTTCTTTCAATTTAAGGATGGTCATAGTATCATAATTACCAGAATACATTTCTTTCATCGCATGACGCAAGTCTTCGATCATACTATCATCAAACTCATCAGTCTTCTGATCATCTTTGGAAATCCGCTCATAATTACCATTTTTTAAGGCCTGCATAATATCAACCAGCACCTTGGTAATATTTTGTAGCGTTGTTGCACTACGGATAAGGCAATCATCTGCTCTAGCATCAATGCTATAGATTTTAAGCTTTTGATTAATCTTAACTATTCGCTTAGTAAGCTTCAAAAGAAGAACCGATAATTCCTGAATATCACCACGATCAAGCGGAGTAATAAACTGATTATTTAATTCAATCAGTACTTTTTTTTCTATTTCAACAGCTTTTTGGCGCTTACTACGCAAATCAGAAGATAATTGTGCCTCACGAGTCTTATCATTAGTATTGATAATCTCGGTAAAAACAATTGCGGCTTCATGTGCATTAGTTGCAGCTTCCACAAACATATTAAAAAATACTTCACCTTTACTTGGCAATATAGCTTTAATTATTCGACGTAACACGCCATAGACTCCTATTTATTTTATACGCCAGTATAATATCATAACCATACACAAACTGAGTTTTATTTTTTAAAATTTATCAATATAAGATATTTTTCAATTAATATCAGCATGTTACAATCAAAAACCAACCCAAAACTAACAAACACATTTACAGAAAACTACATCACCCAAATTCTTCGAATAACCAACTGTTATTATTATAAAAACACAGCATTCGATACCAATTTTTTAGGAGAACAAGAATCATTTGTCCACAAATATGGACAATTTTACGTACACATAACCTATACAATCACAACCTCAAGCCATAGTTAAGTAAAATCTTTGGAGGTAATATGAAAAAATTGATTTTTGGAACAATCTTTGGTTGCATCGGAAGCTTCAGTTATGCAGATTCTTTTCAAGAGTTTAATAACAATATATATGCACAATATAATTATCTTGCACCAAACGAAGGAACTTATGCCAGCTACAATCAATGGGGTGTTGGTGGCACGGTACAGACCAAAAATGATATTTGGTTAAATGCAAATGCTATTTCCGGCACTAACAAAAATGCCGATGTTCTCTCAAACTTTGGAATCAAGGGAGGCTATGCACTACAATTTTTCCAGAATGACTCGAATGGGTTTCAGCTAATTCCATATATTGGTTTAAGTATGCAACAGGGTGGTGGATCACAGGGAAATGGGACTCAATATCAATATGCTCTCGGAATTAAGCCTGAATACCGACTCCTTGATTCATTAAAATTAGCATTAGACATGAACATCTACGGAATACAAACTGGCGTTACAACTACATCCAATGTTGGTGGCAGTAGTGCAACTACTGATGGACAAAATTTTGCTTATGCAATAACACCTGAAATTCAGTATGATATATCAAAAACTGTCTTACTCGGTGCTGGCTATAGTTATACCAACTCATTCAATTCGCAAGGCACAGTTGGTGGAGGAGATGGAAATAGTTCAATTAATGTTAGAGTAGGTTACCTATTCTAACTTTCAAGTTCTTCCATGTAATAAAATCCGGATGCAAAAACCACCACATCCGGATTTTATTTTTTTATTCAACAGTAACTGATTTCGCCAAATTCCTTGGTTTATCAACATCGGTTCCCTTGGCAATCGCGGTATGATATGCTAAAAGCTGCATTGGAATTGTATAGATAATCGGAGCAAGATAAGGAGGAATGCCTTTAGCTTGAATAACTATAGTCCGGTAACACTGTTTACTTAGTTCGTCTTCTTTATCAGTAAACAAATAAACCTGCCCTTGACGAGCCAGTACTTCTTGTACATTTGATTTAACTTTATCTGCTAGTAAATTATGCGGCATAGCAACGATGACAGGCATGTCTTTATCAATCAATGCTAGCGGACCATGCTTTAATTCACCTGCTGCATAACTCTCAGCATGAATATATGAAATTTCTTTTAGCTTTAACGCGCCCTCCATTGCTACTGGCGCCATAGTATGTCGCCCAAGAAATAAGGCATTATGCTTATATTCAAACTCTTTGGCAATCTGCTTAATTTCATCTTCAACCGACAATGCTTCTACCACCATATGCGGCAATCTACGAATCTGTTCAATCAATTCGGCTTCATTCGCTAACTCCCCTCGCACCTTAGCTAAGGTAAATGCAAGATATAGTAAAACTACCAACTGAGTTGTAAAGGCTTTGGTTGAAGCTACACCAATTTCTGGACCTGCCTGAGTTAAAACTTTTAATTTAGACAACCTAATCAAGCTACTTTCTGGTACATTACAAATTGCTAGCGTATTAACCATTCCCAATTCAATTGCATATTTAATGCTTGCCATAGTATCAGCAGTTTCACCAGATTGCGAAATACTAATAACCAGAGTATCTTTATTTGCTGGAATCTTACGGTAACGATATTCACTGGCAATATCGACCGCACACTCCAGATTAGCAAACTCCTCTATCCAGTATTTAGCAATTGAACCGGCATTAAAACTGGTCCCACAAGCAATAATTTGCACTTTATTAATTGATCTAAATATATTTTCTGCTTCAGCACCAAATGCCGCTGGGTCAAAGCTATTACCCAAGTGCTGCATGGTATCTGCAACTGCTTTTGGCTGCTCAAATATTTCTTTTTGCATATAGTGCCGATAATGCCCAAGCTCGGTTGCCGCCGCAGAAAGTTCACTGATATTTACTTGACGGGTAACTAGATTACCCATATTATCCCAAATTTGATAACCATCAATAGTTATCCTAGCAATATCACCCTCTTCGAGATAGACGAATTTCTGTGTTACTGGCAACAAAGCTGAAACATCGGAAGCGAAATAGTTCTCTTCAATTCCAAGCCCAATTACCATTGGTGAACCAGCTCTAGCACAAAGGATTTCTTGTGGGTTTTCGCGATTAATTAGACCAATTGCATATGCACCATGTAAGCGTGTTATAGCTTGTTTTAAGGCAGCTAATAAATCCTTAGTTTCAGAATAAATTGAATGAACTAAATGAACTATAACTTCAGTATCCGTCTCAGAATCAAAAACATAACCCTTTTCAATCAATTCACTACGAAGTTCAGCATAATTTTCGATTATTCCATTGTGCACTATCGCTAAAGTATCTTTAGAAAAATGCGGATGAGCATTAGTTTCGCTAACACCGCCATGTGTTGCCCAACGGGTATGTCCAATCCCAATATGTGCTTTAAATTTTGTTTGCTGACATAATTCAGTTAATTGACGTACACGACCAGTTACCCGTTGGCGCATCAAATTACCATCATCGTCAATGATTGCTACCCCAACGGAGTCATAACCACGATACTCAAGTCGCGATAATCCCTCAAGAATCACTGAGACTACATTCCGTTCACCAATACCACCAACTACTCCGCACATTTACTTGTTTCCTCTATTCTTTTCTAATTAATTCATTCAATATATCTGCAACCACTGGATCATCATTGAGACAGGAGATATATCGTAAATCATAACCACCATTAGCAATAAAGATCTCTTTATTCATTATAGCAATTTCTTCAAGTGTTTCAAGACAATCACTCATAAAACCAGGACAAACCACATCGACTGTTTTTATTTGTGTTTTTGCGAATAATTCAACCACATCACTTGTTGCAGGTTCAATCCATTTTGCCCGCCCAAATTTAGACTGGAAGGATAATTTTGCATCAATCTCCGGGTTTATTGCTAATTCCTTACACAACAAAAAGTAAGTTAATTTACATTCTTCAAAATAACTATCACCCTTTTCAATAAGAGCAACTGGAACTGAATGAAAACTGACTAATAAACGCTCTGCTCGTCCGTTTAGCTCCCAATGCTGCCTGATTTTATCAGCAATAGCTTTAATATAAACTGGATTACTAGAAAAGCTATTGATAAATTGTATCTCCGGGATGAAATATTTTGCTCTATAGTATTTAGCTAATTGATCAAATACACTAGCAGTAGTTGAACTTGAATATTGTGGATATAGCGGAATAACAATCAAACTTTCAAAATGTTTGTATTTTTCTTGATTAAGTACCTCAGCTATTGAAGTGCTTCCATAGCTAAAGGCATAGTCAACAGTATAGCCATTAGCAATTTTTTCCTGCAATAAGCGCGACTGCTCCTGAGTATAGTAAACTAGTGGAGAGCTATTACTCGAATGCCAAATTTGCTGGTATTTGTGGAGTAGTTTTTTTGCCCGAATTGGTAAAATAATTCCATACAAGATAGGATACCATAGTAATTTTGGTAACCCAACAACTCGCTGATCTGATAAAAATATCCGCAAAAATTTACGGATAGCCACAACTGAAAGCTCATCTGGTGAGCCCAAATTAACCAATAAAATCAACTTTCGCGAAAAGTCAGTCAAAATTAATCCCCTTGCTCTTCAGAAAACTTAAGATAAGCATCATCATAAGCCTTACGCTTTACTGAGTCGCTTAAAGTAGCGTAAGCCTCTTCAAGCTGTGCAGCAGAGTAAACAAACTTAACACTGGTGGAACCATCGGGAAGTCTCGATTTTATAGTATGATAAGCTTCTTTAATTTCTTCATCAGTTGCATTTTTTGATAGACCAAGAATATCATAATAATCAATCTGTTCTTCATTCACTGTTTCTTCAATAATACCTTCAGTCACAGCCGCAATATGAACAACATCATCAAGATGATCTTCACTTGGTTTCTTTTGCTTAAAACTACCTTCCGTACCCTTTATCAAGCGAATAATATTATCTTTATGCTTATAAACTACAAAAAATGCTACTATAGTAGTTGCACCAAAATAGGATGAATTACCCATTAAAATGTAAGCGTATAATGGAGACATCAACGTAGCAATAATTGCTGAAAGAGAGGAAACACGGGATAACTTAAAAACTATGATCCAAGTTACAACCAGAAGCATTGCCAAATAAGGGTTTAACCCAAGCATTACACCAATTGCTGTAGCAACACCCTTACCCCCCTTAAATTTAAAGAAAATTGGATAAATATGTCCAATCACCGCCATTACACCACACAAACCAACTATTGCATCCCCACCATCAATTCCATGTGTAATAAATCTGGCAACCACTACAACTAGAAGCCCCTTTATCAAGTCGCCAAGCAAAGTAAAAATAGCCGCCTTCTTGTTACCACTACGCATCACATTAGTTGCCCCAGCATTCTGTGAACCATAACTGCGCGGATCTTCAAGTTTCATACACTTAGAAACAATAATTGCAAATGACAAAGAGCCTAGTAAATAGGCAATAATGAGCATGGAATAAAGCATCATTAAGAATTCCTCTTTAATATTTTATATTAAATTCAATTTGTTGCTGACCAATATTAACATTGGTATTTTTACCCGCCTGAACTGGTACGGTTACATTATTGCGGAGCTGATCTTCCATTGAAGAGTTATTTAGTTTAGGAGAAGCAACCTGCATTGCTGCCTGATTAGAATTGGTAATATTAAAATTATTTAATGCATTCTGATCATAGTTATTACTATTGCGATTAAAGTAACTACCATTTGCACCAGTGTATGCGTCATTAGCAATACCATTACCAGTAACCCCAGAAGAGCTTTCTACTACTAAGGTAGTATTAGCCGAACTTTCTTCTTTTCGGTTACAGAAAACATTTTGCTTCCGGTTACAGTACCAAGCATCACTGCTGCTTGCTGCCCGTTTTTTAGTATCCGCAGGTAAGCTAAATGCCACTTGCGGATCAATGCTACTTTCAGTTTTATGACCAGACGGATCCAAGAAATCAGGAACAAAATCATCCAGACTTATCGCAAAAACTTCTGACATGACAAATAATAGAATCACCAATAACTTAGGCGCAGTCATTTTTTTAATTAGCCTTTTCTGAATCTTTCAGTTCAGATTAATAATAATTTGCTTTATACCGAAAAAGAAGAACCACAACCGCATGTAGTCTGGGCATTTGGATTTTTAATTGTAAACTGCGACCCTTCAAAAGAATCAATATAATCAATTTCAGCACCAACCAGATATTGATATGACATGGTATCGACCAAAAACTTCACACCTTCCCGATCAATCAAAAAGTCATCTTCATTAGCTATTTCATCAAAAGTAAAGCCATATTGAAAGCCAGAACAACCACCACCAGTAATAAACACCCTTAATTTAAGATCAGGATTATTTTCTTCTTCGATCAGCTCGCGGACCTTACTAACCGCGCTATCCGTAAAATTAATTGCTACTTCCATTTTTCATCCTAAATTTAAAATATAATTATATGTTTATTATAGCAAAAAATGACCTCCAATGTCGAGCTTTATTCATCAATATCACTTACAGTAAGGTGTCAGCCTTTAGTTTGACATAGTCAAGGCACCCTAAAGAAGAAAACCACCTTTTAAAAAGGTGGTTTTACAGTTTATTATTTGACTTTAAGATACTTAGCAGTTTTATTTATAGTTTCCCACCATGGAAAAAACTTGCAGCAAAGTATTTATCATAAACTTTAGTTGGTGTGGGAACATTATCAACGATAACATCAATCACAACTGGTTTATTTAACTTATAAGCTTTGTCAATAGTTGCTTCCAGATCAGCTGGGTCTGTTACGGTAAACCCTTCTGCACCTAGCGAGCGACCAAGGGCAGCAAAATCAAATGCAGGAATATTCATAAAGTCATTTACTTTTTGACTAAATTTCATTGCGCGTAATTTGGGATTACCATAGGCACGATTATTTGAGATAACAAAGATCACAGGTATATCATACTCAACAGCTGTTTTTATCTCCATGCCATGCATAAGTGTACAGGCATCACCAGTAAATAATACATGCGGACGATTTTGCAAAGCAACTTTACTACCAATAATAGCACCCCATGCCCAACCCATGCTACCCATATAATCAAGTGCTGTAATTACTTGGGTAGGATCTGTTACTGTCCAATAATGGAATGCAAACATCATGTGTGCGCCAGAATCAATTGCCATTACTGTATCTTGAGGCAGCACATTACGCAAGGCTTTTACTAATCTCGCAGGATGTATAGGCTTGTCTACATTAGCAGTATTTTCAATATCATAAGCATTAACATTATTACAGCCTGCTTTTGCTGTAGCCAACCACTCTTCACGGAATTGTTTACCTGCTAATAACTTAGCACTACGTTCATCATTAACAGCCAATGCATGCTTCAGGAAAGAATAGCTATCACCTAAAACTTCATACTCATAATCAATATTCTGGAACACATTATGGAAATTAGTATAACTAACAATCGTCGTTTTAGCTTTAAACTCCTTGCTACCAGCCATTGTTTCGGCGGAATTAAGCTGAACTCCCAGACATAACATGACATCAATATCATCTTCCATAACAACTTTGTTTGCATATGGATGAATAACCCAACCAATAATCCCTAATGATAATTCATGCTCTTCTGAGATAACACCTTTAGCACTAATGGTAGTTGCAACAGGAATACTATATTTCTCAGCAAATTGGGTCAATAGCTCCCATGAAGATGATTTTCTAACTTCACTTCCAGCATAAATAACTACTTTTTTACCATTTGCAAGAGCACTAAAGGCTTCTTCAAACGCTTCCTCATTTAAATATTTAGGGTGCAACATTGATTCTGAAACAGGTTTATAGCTTGTTTCATCAGCTATATCACTATCCTGTACATCAAGTGTCATCGATAAATGAACCGGACCTCTGGTACTTGGTGTTAGCATCTTGTTCATTAGATTTTTCAAGCCAAATGGAACCTGATTTGCCGAATGCGCTTCAACCTGTCCAGACATTAGTGGCGCCATTACCGCCGAAGTATTAAGACCTAATGAACTACTATCCTGAATAAATCCCTTCCCTTCTTCATCAAGAGGAACATCACCCGAAATTACTAACATCGGTGAATGATCCGCGGCAGCTGTAGCAATAGCTGTTGCCATATTTAAAATACCAGGTCCACCAATCGCAGCACAAACACCAAATTTATTTGAGCTTCTTGAATAGCCATCCGCCATAAATGCCGCACCACCCTCAATAGCTGAGCAAATGGGTTGAATACTTCCCTCCTCTACCATATCAAAAACAATCGGATCTAATTCACCACCTGGCACCATAAATACATGCTTAATTCCTTCAGCTTTCAAAGCTTCAATTACATATCTTTTTACTTTCATTTTATTCCCTTCTATTTGTTTAATTTAGAATCATCAAATTTTTTAAATGCTTTTTGCACATAGGGTAATTTAGCTAAAACCTTAGGCACGCCAACATAAAGAGTTAACAATATCAACATTTCCTTAATCTGCTGTTTGCTATTACCGACACTTAGAGAGTTATAGATATGTCCTTCAAATTCTTCATCGCAGCCACCTTGAGCAATTAAGGCTGCAGCAATCAACATCTCTTTATCTTTTAAGGCAAGAGATGAAGTCTTTTCGCCCCAAACTTCTGCCATACCATGACTAACTACTAAATCAGCCAACTCTGGTGAAAATTCATATAACCCTTTGTCAACAGAATCAATCACCGACTGTTCATACTTTTCCTGCATAAGTTTAATACCAGCTTTATATTTATCACTATTTTTATAATCTGCCATTAAGTCGAGCTCACTTCCAAGATAGGTTCAATTTTATAGCTTATAACTCTTTTGGTAAGATAAGCTTCACACATTAAATTACAAAGCCAATGCAAACACCAAAAGCATCAAAATATTACCATATTGTAATACACTAAGGCGAAATTGTTAAGTAAGATTTTTCTCTTATTGCAAGTACTCTTGATATATGTTAAAATCGAAAATCGGTTTTTATAATTATGTCAGATTTATGTCCAATTTACTGTCCGAATACTGTATTTTTACAAAAAAATTTAAGTCTAATCATAACATTATCATCGTCAATCTTGATATGAAAATACTGTGTATAACTAATCCGGAATTTTTCACAAGATATAATGCTGGTTTTGAAGAAAATAGTAACCTCTTTGACTGTTTAAAACATTTGCCACTAATGGATAAAAAAAGCGAAATATATACCAATTTAATTATAAGCAAAAAAGTACAAGGATATTTTATTGCACAAGATTTAGATGGAAGTAGTGGACATTTAATTGATCGAGTATATCTATCGCCAATTATGGATGAAAATCAGGAGTTAGTGGGTATTGAACTCGAATGTATAAGTATGGCTGGACTCCCGATCATCAATATCCTTGATGAAGAGAAAGATTATCAACTTCATTTTCCAACTCTGACTAAGAGAGAATATGAAATCGCAGTATTAAAATATCTTGGCAAAACAGATCGGGAAATTAGTGAAATATTAAGCACTAAAGGCTCGCCTGTCTCAGATAAAACTATAGCCAGTATTGTATATAATCAGTTGTATAGAAAACTTGATGTGCATAATAAATCTGATCTTATTAAGAAAATACATAATTCGGGCATGGATAAATTTATTCCAAAGTCATTAATTGCAAGCAACCAATTAATTGTATTTTCAACTCTTGACTTATCCTGATGTTAATTAGAAACATATCAAATGCCATATAAATATTTTAGTATGCTAGCCAAACTATGCAGTGTTATGCTAGTCATAAGTGCAGCTATCATCCTTACACAAGGCTTGATTCCATTAGTTGGAAGTCATCCAGAAAATGACTTCATATATAAATCAAAAGTTGGGATACAGATATTCTCCCAGGTCATTTTTACCTATTGCTCACTAGTGATCGGATTACTCCTCGCAAACCGTTCTCGGATAGTATGGTATATAGCAATTAGCCTAATCATAATTATTTGTATTACCAATATCATTTTTTGGACAAACTATACAATCTTATACTATTACCTAATTACACTGGCATTACTACTTATCTCCAGAAAAGCCTTTGATCTGGATTTATTTGTTTCATATATATTTCTATTTGTTTTTGGGTTTCTGATTTTTGCCTTGATTTATGGGACTATTGGCACATACCTTTTTCGCATTGATTTTACTGGCATTAACTCAATCTATGATGCACTTTATTTTACTATTGTAACTTATAGCACCGTTGGCTATGGTGATATTTCTCCAAAAACAGTATTTGCAAAGTTTTTTGTAATTAGTATGATCATAATAGGTTTGGTCGTTTTCGCTACCAGCATCACGGTAATAGCCTATAATATAAATCGACATTTAAAAAAAGTACTAAATCATCTCAATAAAGGCAGGCTTGGCATGACTAATCACATTGTTCTAATTGGTTGTGGAATTTTTACTAAAATACTCATTGAACGATACATTAAAGACAAAATAAATTTCTTAGTTATTGATACAGACAAAAATCTTGATTATGAAAAACAATTATTAATAGATAACAACCGATTGATAATTGCTTCATACCATGGAAATAATGACTCATTAATCAAGGCACAGGCAGAATTAGCCGCAAAAATTATTATCGCCCACGATACAGATGAAGCCAGTATATTAGCAACCATGAACACCCGTGAATATCTGGAGTCAAAGAATCAACCAAATACACCAGAAATTATTGTTAGGATATTGTATTTTGAAAATATTAGTAAGGCAAAACGTGCTGGAGCTGATGAGATCATTGCTCCACACGTTTTAGCTGCCGAGCAGATACTCAAGAGAAAATAAACGCCCGGATTTGATCTATCCACTAAATGAGAAGCAGATCATTCACGGGCATTTATGCTATTATTAATCTACTCAACCAATGATTTCAGGTTATCCGTATAATCAATTGCAACGTCAATAATTACTGGTCCAGTCTGCGACTGCGCTTCCTTTAGAGCTGGCAGTAGCTGTTCTTGAGCTGTTACTGTTATTCCATAGGCGCCAAAACTTCTTGCCATTTCTGCAAAGTCAATATTATGGGTAAATTTGACTGCACTAGTTTCAGCATATTTATGCTCTTCCTGTATTGCAACTAAATTATAACTATGATCCTTCCACACCAGATGAATTATTGGTAATTGGTGTTCGACTGCGGTAGCTAATTCCATAATACACATCAATACACCACCATCGCCAGATACCGAATAAACCCGTGCACTATCAAGCCCTCGCGATTTATTGCTAAACGCAGCACCAACAGCAAAAGGAATTGATACCCCAAGCGTCTGAAAGCCCATACTATTTATAAATTGGCGCGGAGTATGGCTAACAAAATACTCAGATAGCCAATATTGATGACTCCCCACATCACTAACTAGAGTATCATCACTACCAATATTTGCCTGAATTAGTGCGACCACTTCAAGTGGATGCACCATATTTATTTTAGGCTGCGTATAATTAGTTAATCGCTTAGCAAGCTTTTCTCTAACCTTTTTTTGCTGTAATTGTGATTCCTCTGATGGTGAATAATTTAATCCTTCCGACAATACCGCTACATTATGGGCAATGTTCCCCAATAGCTGAATATCCGGACGATAGCCCTCTGCAAATACCGGAGTATAATTTGCAATATGAATTAATTTCTTGTCAGTAGGATTCCATTTTAATGGATCAAGTTCAGCAATATTGTAACCAATAGCAATGAATAAATCAGCCTGTTGGATAATCTCATTACATGGTTGATTCTGGAATGCTCCCAAACGTCCCATAAAATGCCCTAAATGACGGGGCATCACCATTCCACCGCCCTCAAAAGAGCTTAATACGGGAATCTTGGTATTATCAAGTAGCTTCTCTAAACTATCAGCAACCGCACTAGTCGCTGCATCTGCACCAATTATAATTAATGGTGATTTCGCAAGTTTAATCAATTCTTGCGCCGCATCTATATCACTTTGTTGGGCAATTGCTACGGATTCTTTACGTGGTGTAGAGGCGATAAGTTTAGTTGGTTGAGCTAATAAATCAGCAGCAAAGGATAAATGAACTGCTCCGGTCTCTCCAGTTATTGCTTTATTATATGCAAAATCCCAAATGCCACTTACCGTATCTGGATTAGTTACCTCTTTGCTATAACGAGTAACTGGTAAAAATAGATCCTCGGCATTAATAATTTGATGGGATGGCTTAAATGTTGTTCGGCTATCCATTTGCCCACAGATTGCAATCAGTGGATTATGTTCCAATGTTGCAGTGGCGGCAGCAGTTACTAGATTAGTTGCACCAGGTCCAGCAGTTACTAATACTACTGCTGGCTTACCCGTTTTTTTAGCATAGGCAACAGCTGCATTACCTGCACCACTTTCCTGGCGGCACAAGATTAATTTAGGTTTGCGCCCAGTTAACGCCGTAGTAATAGCATCAATCGAAGCTCCCGGCACACAAAAAACATATTCAATCCCGTAATTTTCCATCTGATCAACTAATAACGTAGCAATATTTCTATTCATTTTTTCTCCAATTAACGTTGTTTTTCTACCTGATGGATTGCTTCACTATCTGCCATTAATTCAGCCGTCGCAAATTCATCATTATCAATCAAATCCACTTGCAAACTCTTCAATTCCTGAATATAAGCCCGCCCCTTCTCTAACTCAAAATTAAAGACATGACCACCGATAGAGCGGTCTTTATCAATAAAATGAAAATGAAAACCAGGCACATTCAACTGTTCTAGATATTGAGGAAACCAAACACCAACCAACGTGCCCTCAATGTCGTTTTTACTAAAGGTTTTCTGCAATTCAGGCATCGTTTCACTCATCTTCTGATAAGTTCTTGGCTGGCATGCCTCGCTTCTAAGTAATATAGACTTGAATTTCCCCTCAATTTTGATTGCATAAATCATATTTTTCGAAGGAAAGAAATTCAATAAATACTCTTCAATCTGTTCATAACGTTTATTATTGAGACCAATATCCTGATTTGGTATAAATTTATTTATAACTGCAAATGGAGTGAGAGTCTCATCACTTACTACTTCAAGATTACCATTAACATCCGCTCGATAGTAAATATTGTCACAAACAATCATTTCACCATCAACCATGTCAAAAGTTCCAAGACCAAAATCGCCATGTTCTTTTAATTCACCAATGCAAATATCACCATCATAGACAGCATTGATTAACGAGTTAATCGTGCCTGTCTGATACATTTTAGGCTTCTTTTTATAGTTTGACACCCTACCCTCCATTTTTAACCAATTACCATTAGAATATCATAATTTAAAATTAGTAAAGTAACTATAACAGACAAGTTTTCATATATCTAATTTTATTTTAACGGCACTAAAAACCGATACTAGAAAACAAAAACCCCTGCAATAATTGCAGGGGTTTTTAATCACAATAAGATGATTTATACTTTAGCAGCCGCAGCTACTTCGGCAGCAAAATCAACCACTTTTTTCTCAATACCTTCACCTACTACAAACATGGCGAAACTATTAACTTTAGCATTTTTCGCAGCCAACAATTTTTCAACTGTTAGATCTGGATTTTTAACGAATGGCTGACCTAATAATGTAACTTCAGCAAGATATTTAGAAATACGTCCTTCAACCATTTTAGTCACGATATCAGCTGGCTTTCCAGATTGTGCAGCCTGTTGTGAATAGATATTACGTTCTTCCTCGATTTTCTCGGCAGGAACATTATCTTTAGAAACACAAATTGGCTTATTCGCAGCAATGTGCATCGCAATATCTTTACCAAGCTCAGTATCACCACCAACCAAATCAACAACCACACCGATTTTTTTACCATGCAGGTAACTTGCAAGTGAACCTTCAGTAGAAAATGCCTGAAAACGACGTAGAGAAATATTTTCACCTAGTTTAGCAATAATATCTTTACGCGTTTCTTCAATAGTTTTACCTTCCGCCATTTTCACATTAGCCGCTTCTTCAAGGCTAGCCACCGGAGTCGCAAGCAATGCTGCAGCAACTTTATTCGCAAAATCTAGGAATCCTTCATCTTTTGCAACAAAATCTGTTTCGCAATTGATTTCAGCCACAACACCTTTTTTACCATCGGCAGAAGTAGCAACCACCACCACACCTTCAGCTGCAGTACGTCCAGCTACTTTTGATGCTTTAGCACCACTTTTTACACGAATTAATTCTTCAGCTTTTTTAAGATCGCCATCAGTTTCAACTAGAGCTTTTTTACACTCCATCATCCCCATACCAGTCATTTCACGTAACTGAGCTACCATCGCAGCAGTAATGTTTGCCATTCTTTACTCCTAATTTCGTATTGTATTAATTTAGAAAAATAAACAGAAAACCGTAACTTAGTTACGGTTTATCGAATTACTCAGCAGAAGCTTCTTCAGCTTTTTTTACCGTACGCACTGTTTTCTTTTCCGGTGCAGCATCTTCTACCATCTCAACTTTAATAGCTTTTGCCAAATCAGCAACAGTTTCATCCTTGGCAGATAAAATTGCATCTGCAAATGCTGAAGCATAAAGTTTAATCGCACGAGCTGAATCATCATTCCCAGGAATTACATAATCAACGCCTGATGGATCATTGTTAGTATCAACAACAGCAATAACAGGAATACCAAGTTTTTGAGCTTCAAGAATTGCAATTGCATGAACACCAGTATCAATTACAAATAGTGCCGAAGGTAAACCTTTCATCTCAGCGATACCACCGATTGTTTTTTGCAGTTTTTCAACATCGCGAGATAAGTCAAGTAATTCTTTTTTAGATAAGCCAGCATCAGCTTTTTCCATTAATTCAGATTTAGTTTCTAATTTTTTGATTGATTTTTTTACTGTTTCAAAATTGGTAAGCATACCACCTAACCAACGGTGATCAACATAAGGCATCCCGCAACGCGCAGCTTCTTCAGCAATAATTTCACTAGCTTGAGATTTAGCACCAACAAATAAAATAGTACCTTTATTTTTTACTGTTTGCTTAGCAAATTTAATTGCATCTTCAAACATAGGTAAAGTTTTATCCAGATTGATAACATGAATTTTATTACGAGAGCCAAAGATATATGGCTTCATTTTTGGATTCCAGAATTTAGTTTGGTGACCGAAATGGCAACCAGCTTCCAGCATTTCGCGAATAGAAACAGACATAATTTTTCCTTAAAAAGGGTTATACCGCCACCCATGGATTTAGATGAGCACTAAGCCCACACCCTTTAACCACAGATGTGTGAATTTTAAAATAAGAGCCACATTATACACTAAATAGAAATATTTTTCTACTTTTAATTTAACTAATACTGACGCTTAAGTCGTACCATCTGCATAATTGCTACCGAAATTTCCTCAATTGACTTATGACTGGTGTTTAAGAATGGAATCCCGCAGGTATTCATAATTCTTTCAGCTGCATTGATCTCATCCATACAAGTAGTAATATTTGCATACTTACTATTAGGCAGTCGATGTGAACGAATCTGATGTAATCTGTCTGCCTCGATACTAAGTCCAAATAACTTTTGATGAAATGGAACCAATGATTTTGGTAAATGATCGGTTTTAAGATCCAGTTCGGCAAATGGATAATTAGCAGCCTTAATTCCATAATTAACTGCTAGATAAATACTGGTAGGAGTCTTACCAACCCTTGAAACACCAACGATAATTACATCAGCTTCATGATAGTTTTTACTGCTTACCCCATCGTCATTTTCGAGTGAAAAATGAATTGCATCAATTCGATGGTTATATTTCTCTTCATCACTGATACCATGTAATTTATTGATTTTTTGGGTCGCCTGTACGCCAAGAGCCTCTTCTAACTGAGGAATAAATGCCTGAAAGAAATCTAAACTATGTGCATAATCAACTTCAATAATCTTACGCAAATCAGCATTAAGAACACTAGAAACAACAATTGGCTTCTCACCATCTTGCAAATAACGGTTATAAACACGCAACATCACCTGACTCATTTTCGCAGGTGTGTCAATAAATGGAAATGTTTCGCGGCGAAATTCAACTTCAGGAAATTTGGCTAAAAGGGCATTACCCAGCTTTTCAGTGGTAATCCCGGTTTGATCAGAGATAAAAAAGACACTCCGCATAAATCCTCCAAATTGGATATAATCAGGTTAATGTGCGATAATAGCTACCGGATATAATTTAACCGTAAATATATCACAATTATCCCCATAGAATAAGGTTAAGATAAAACTTAAAGGCTACCCTAAATGCAAACTAGTCTCTTGAATAAAATAAATACGCGCTGCCTGTTTCTGGCTATCTTTCTAATTTGTTTTTTTGCGGTTGGCTATGCAATGTATGCACAATTCTATCAAAATGCAGATCCCTGCCCATTATGTATTGCTCAACGAGTAATCTTTGCAGCAATTGCCTTAATATCACTTGTAGCATTAATTCATGGCGCAAAAAAAACGGGAACCATAATTTACAGTCTAATCATAGGTGCTATCGCAATCTTTGGCATAAAAACTGCTTATCACCACGTCTGGTTACAGAGCTTACCACCTTCAGAATGGCCTGCATCGTGCGGGATGCCACTTGACATTTTATATAAACAAATCCCACTAAGCGGGTTTTTACATACGGTTTTATCAGGGTCGGCAGAATGCGCAATGGTTAGCTGGAAGGTATTTGGTATTTCTGGTGCCAAACTAAGTCTTTATGGATTTAGTCTAATTACTTTAATTACTCTAACTTGCATAATGAGATCATTAATAAAAACAAAATAACCCAGCTCTAATTTAGATAGTATAGATGAGTTAGCTAATCTCGGGTAAATTTACTTGATTACTATTTTTATTTTTTAATTTAAAGCACTCTTCTATAAATTGCATGAAATGTTTAACAAGCGGGCTATTATTATTGTTTAGTCGAACTAGATAAAATGCCGTATGAGCAAAACGGTATTCTGGTAATACCTTTACTACTTCGCCTCTTTTTTGCTCGCCCTCATATAATTCATCAAGTCCGATCACTATAGCATGCCCACCCCTTATAAGTGTTTTCCCCGCTTCAGTACTATTTATTGAAAGGCTAGACTTCCCACGAATGAAAAATTGTCTACCATCCAGATGTTCAACCCGCATCAAGTTATCAATTGAAGAGTCATCTTTTATATAACCAGTTATCAGATGCTGTTCCAGATCATTTAGATCTTTTGGCTCTCCATAACGTGATATGTATTCTGGCGTACAAAATAATTGAACATACGTCTCATATATTTTTTTTACCATTAGTGTCTGTTGTGCAGGAATCTGGCGAACAATTGCCAAATCAATTGCATCCTTTATCAAATCTGCTTCGCGATTCTGATAGATTAACTCAATATTAACCTGAGGATTTTCCCTGACATACTTAGCGATATACGGAGATAAAATATGATTGGCTATTCCATAAGGAATTGCCAGCCTGATCTTGCCATTGAGTGAGTTTCTTGAAAACTTAAACTCTTCAATTGCATTTCGTAAATAGTTTTCCTGTCCGGTAAAGAGCTGATAGAATTTAACTCCATCATCAGTAACTTCTATTTTTCTAGTACTTCGACGAATTAACTGCAACTCCAACTTCTCTTCCAAAGCCTGGATTCGTCTGGTAACAGTAGATTGATTAATCCCTAGTTTTTTAGCAACAAGACTAAAGTTTTTTATCTCATAAACTTCACAAAAAATTAGGGCATCATTATAAATGCTGCGTATTTCAAGAATATTCATCTCAGCACCCATTATAAAATAGATAGGATAAGTCATTTTAACATACAAGAGAATTAGATCTAAGCATATAATATGATAACAATAATTCACTCACTGATAACACACATGCATAAACTCAGGGTAGCGTCTTTTAATTTATGCATTTATGCATAAATCCTATGTTGATTTTGCTATTTTATTTTTTCAATATTTAACCTATAATCTCCATATGGTGTAAAAGAAATCCTAACAATGTTTAGAATTTTTATAACGTCAAATCAATTTATTGGATAATTATTTCAATCCAGTATTTTTAAAATAAACTAAAGGGAGATTTTATTTGAAAAATTTTATTAATCCATTAATCAATTCGGGGATAATAAGTACAGGATTAATGCTTGTTGCGTGTAATAGCGGTAGTTCTGACGCTCAAGTAGCTAATATGGAGCTAGCTAGTAGAATTAATCAAAAAACAAAAAGCACTTACGTAGTTGCAAACCATCCGTTTCCACAATCAGCAAAAATTTCATATCATCTTGCTGACGGAACAGAAGCTATTTATCCAACTACCCGGAATGATACGGATGTTAGTACATTTTATGATTACTGGAAAAATAATTATATTACTACAGCAGGCACAGTTAATGGACAAACTCTTTATCGGGTAAAATTTGGTAAATCTGGCAACAATGCCAACACTACAGTCTCCGAGGGACAAGGCTATGGCATGATATTTACGGTGATGATGGCAGGCTATGATGAAAATGCTCAAAACTTATTTGATGGCTTATTCCGCTATGTCAAAGCGCACCCTAGCCCCAATAATAACCGTCTAATGTCATGGAAACAGCCAAAGAATCCAGATAATGATAGCAGTGCTTTTGATGGTGATGCCGATATTGCGCTGGGGCTTATCCTTGCTGCCGAACAATGGGGAAGCAATGGAGCAATAAACTACTTGGCTGAAGCCGAGAATATTATAGCCGGGATTCAAGAATCAACTATCGGTGAAGATAGCTATTTACCAATGCTTGGTGACTGGGTAGGACAAAATGGTCATCCCCTTACGATGAAAGCCATACCCAGTGGACACCAAGATCTTCTGATTTTATGCCCGAAAATTTCCATAGCTTTGCAGCCATCAGTAATAATCCGGAATACTGGAATAGAGTAATAAATAACTCTCATATTGTCATTGATTATATGCAAGAAAACTATAGCCCAATTACAGGCTTGTTACCAGATTTTATTGTTGGAACCAATCTAAATGATTTTGCCCCTGCCTATATCGGTTTTCTGGAAGGAAAAGATGATGGTAACTATGCCTATAATGCAGGACGTGACCCTTGGCGGCTAGGAGTTGATGCATTATTAAATAATGACTTCGACTCTTTAGCTGAAACTCGCAGGATGTCACATTGGATGCAAAATTCAACGAATAACAATCCATTGAATATTCATGCTGGCTACTATCTAAATGGCGATGCTCTCTTAGATGAGTCTAAAGATTATTTCACGGCTTTCTTTGCCGCACCATATGGTGTTGCTGCAATGACCGGGGGAGCATCACAACAACAATGGCTAAATAAGATTTATAAAGAAATAAAAAATAAGCATGAAGATTATTACGAAGATTCAATTACCATGTTCTCATTACTTATTATGACTGGTAACTACTGGGGTGTTAATACTTTTCATTAAACAACTAAAAATTATTTAATTTACAGGGTAGCATAATATTGCTACCCTCTTTTTATAAAAGCCTTTACTACACCAATAAAATAGCCACAACATAATAACATGGTAATACAAAAGCTAGCTGGCAAATCAAAATGATATGAAACATAAAGTGCAAGTATCAGTGCAGCATTCGCAACCCCAACACTAATTGCTACAATACGGTAAATTGATTCGCCCCACTGAATCCCGATAGCGCCCGGGATTATTAATAATACAAATACCAGTAACGCACCAACTACTTGGCACGCCATAGATACAGTAATTGCCAGCACCAAGAAAAACACTACGGATAATAGCTTTACGGAAACATTTTTTGATTCTGCAACGACCGGGTCTATGGAGGCAAAGATTAATGGACGACTAATCACGAGCATAATCATGAGAATAACAGAAGCTAAACCAAGAAGCTGCCAGATTTGGGTATTAGATACCGCAAAAATGTTGCCAAAAAGTATCGCCATAACGCTACCAGCGTAGTTATTTTGGAAAAGAAAAAGAAAATAGGCTCCAAGCCCAAGGACAAATGTCAAAACTACTCCAATTGCCAGATCGTTTTTCTTAACCTTATCCCCCATTAAACCCATAACAATAGCAGCTAAACCATTTAGTACTAATTGCCCCAGAATTGAAGACATGCCAAGTAATGCTGCGGCTGATGCACCGGTCAAACTCATATGTCCAAGCGCATGAGCAGCAAACCCCATCCGCCTTAAAATAACAAAAACGCTAACAATCCCGCATACTGTAGCAACAATAATACCGCCAAATAGCGCGTTTTGCATAAAACTATATGCCCACATAAGTATCCTCTTTTACACATTCTATAGTTGGGCAGTAGTGTACACCAGTACCGCTAAAATGAACAAACGCATCCAGATGACTAGCTATTTCATGCATATCATGTGAAATTATCATTAAGCCCAGCCGTTGATGCTGATGAATTTTTTGCAAGGCTTCAATAAAATGCTGCTTAGCATGCGGATCAAGATCAGCCAAAGGCTCATCAAGTAATAGTAGCTGAGGCTGATTTATCAATGCTTGTGCTAGATAAATCCTTTTTTTCTGCCCACCGGATAAAGTTGTAAATGGTTGATGTGCATAACTATTAGCACCAACTAGATCAATCAACTCATCTACTCTAGATTTTAATTTTTTACTAACCCAGGGTAAGCCATATTTTGAGCCACAGTAGCTTGAAGTTATCAGACTCACGCCACTCATCTTATCCGCAAGATTAATTTCGCGCTCCTGCGGGATATACGAAATCAATTTATTACATTCACCTAGCTTCTGCCCCAAGATAGTTAATTCACCTTTTATCACCGGGATAACGCCAAGAATTGTTTTTAGAAAGGTTGACTTCCCCGCACCATTTTTGCCAATAATCCCAATCCACTGATTATCATCGATCTCAAGATTAAAAGCAGGTGTTAAGCTTCCCGAGGCATAGCCCAATTCAAGATTTTTACAAATTATCATCTTATGGTTACTTCTTAGCTAAAGCCTGGTTAGTATTTTCTACTTCGCTAGTTAGCCATTTATTAATAGTAGTATTAGCAGGCATAGTCTCAGTCACACCAACAACCGGGATATTATTTTTCTTCGCCAAATCTTGCATATTTTTAGTGATTGAATCGGAAACTTGACTATTATAGAATAATACTTTAACCTGCTTGTTGGTTAACCTACTTTGATAATCAGCAATCATTTTAGGGGTAGGTTCAGTATCATTCATGACTTTCCATTGAAAATCAAGTCCTTCCATTTTTAAACCCATTGCATCTGCCATATAACCATAAACCGGTTCTGTCGCAGTAACTGGAGTTCCAGCATATTTTGATTTAGTAGTATCTATCATCTTAACTACCGTATCGTGCCCTTTGATAAAGGTCGCCAAATTCTGATTAACCTCAGATGCAGCTGCTGGATTGAGTGTAGCAATTTTATCTGCTAATACCTTGGCTAATTTCGGGAACGTATCAGGCTTATACCATAGATGTGGATTTTGACCTGATTTCACCCCAACCAAATCAGCTACATTAATTATAATCACCTTTTTCTTATCAACGCCAGCTATCATTTGATTAATCCAGCTATCATAATCAGCACCATTATAGATTATGATTTGTGCTTGCCCAAGAGCCTTACTTGTCGAAGGAGAAGTTGTAAATAAATGTGGATCTGCATCAGGATTACTGATAATACTCTGCACATTCACCTGCTTCCCGCCAATTTCAGTTGCTAATTCACCATAAAAATTCTCAGCAGCAACAATATTTATCCCAGCAGCAAAAGAACTAGCACCAAGAATTGATAATAATGTAATTAAACCAAATTTTTTCATACTTAACACCTTTATAAAATTATTTTTAGAATAACCCTGATACATCTTAAACTAAATTAGTTAAGCCTATTCTTCATCAACGAATGCCCAGCGTGGAAATGGGTCTTCAAATTTGAGCCAAGCATCAACCCCCCGATTCATTTCAGCATCAGTAAGTAAACAGTCATTTAGTTTTGAGATTAAATTCTCTTTATCAATCCCAATACCGATAAAAACCATTTCCTGACGACGATCGCCCCAGCGTGGATCCCAATCTTTCTGCATTTCAATTAACGCTTCTTCATCAAGCTCTTCTGCCGGACAGCTTGCCCACCACATGCCAACAGCCTCATGCTGTACTGCCATCCCCGCTTGGGCAATTTGACCAACCCAATCATTACGCGTCGCTAGCCAGAAATATCCTTTTGCTCGGATTACACTCCCCCAATCACTTTCAAGGAACTCATAAAATCGCTTAGGATGAAATGGCTTTCTCGCTTTATAAACAAAACCACTAATTCCATACGCTTCTGTTTCCGGGACATGCTCACCATTTAGCTCTTTAACCCATAAAGGTGAGCGACTAGCTTCATCATAATCAAATAATCCCGTATTTAGAATCTCTTTTAATTCCACCTGCGCATAATCAGTAATATGTAATTTTGCGGTCGGATTAAGTCCTTTTATAACCGAAATAATTTGCTGCAACTCATCTTTATCGACAAGGGAAGCCTTATTGACAATAATTACATTCGCAAATTCAATCTGGTCAACCAGTAAATTCACTAGACTTCGTTCATCATCCTCGCCAAGACTTTCGCCAATATCTTTGAGAAACGTATCTGAACTATAATCTTTAAGTAAAGTTTCAGCATTAACAACTGTCACCATAGTATCAAGACTGGCAACATCAGAAAGCGACTTACCATTCTCATCACGGAAAGCAAAAGTTGCAGCAACCGGAAGCGGCTCAGATATACCAGTTGACTCAATTAATAGATAATCAAACTTGTTACTATTGGCTAATTTCTCAACCTCTACTAGCAAATCATCACGCAAAGTACAACAGATACAGCCATTTGACATTTCAACTAGTTTTTCATCGGTTTTGGATAATTTGGCATCACCCTTTTCAATAATCGCAGCATCAATATTGACTTCTGACATATCATTAACAATAACCGCTACTTTCAAGCCTTCGCGATTATTTAAAATATTACTCAAAAGAGTAGTCTTACCAGCACCCAGAAACCCTGACAACACAGTCACAGGTAATTTTCTCATAATTATACACCTTTCTGTTACAAAGTAACATCATTTATAATCTTTAGACATAATCTATCGACACCCATTAATGTTACACTGTAACATTATACCATAATAAAAAACTACATCACTAAACTAAAATAAACCTCGACAAACAATAATTAGTTTTATAATATAGTATTAATAACCAACTTATAATTTCAGTATGCAGCTTAAAATTGAAAAAATAACAGCCTATTGTGTAGCAAACAGCATACTGCTAACAAACCAGCAGTCCCTGATCATCAAAATAATTACCGAAATAGCTTCACCACTAACAGCAAATGAGATACTCCATGAGCTACAAAAATTAAATCCTAAAGCAAACCGGATGACAATTCATCGTGCATTAGAAATCTTGATACAGAACGGGCTAATTCATAAAGTGGCTTTTAATCATACCTACAAATTATGTAACCACCTTTATTGCAAACATGACCATCACTGCCAAATTCTTGTCTGCCAAGAGTGTGGAAACCAAACCGAAATACACAACTCAAAGATAACTGAAGCTCTACTAGAAATCAGTAAAACCTATAATTTCAACCTCGCAAACCCGCTTGAGATAACTGGGTTATGCGCCAAATGTCAAATGAAAGGAACTTTATGATAAATGTAAATACCCGCTTTGATGCTGGGAGCATCATAGTAAAAGATGTTAGCAACCCCAAAAACTTACATTTTGGAATAAGAAACGACACCAACTCGCATTTTGCTCAATGGTTTTATTTCCAGCTAAATAATGTAAAACATCAAGAACTGACAATCAACCTTGAAGACTTAGATAAAACAGCATATCCGGGTGGCTGGGAAAACTATAATGTCTGTGCTAGTTATGATAACCAGAACTGGTTTAGAATTCAATCACAGTTTAATAACAACACGCTAAAATTTAGCATCACTCCCGAAGCAAACTCAATTTATTTTGCATATTTTGAGCCATATTCATATAACCGCCACTTAGAATTGATTGGCTTTGCCAATTCACACCATACTGTTTCTCACGAAATCCTTGGGCAAACTGCAGAAGGACGTAATATTGATTTACTTGTTATCGGCGAAGCAGAGGCTAAAAATAAAATCTGGATTATCGCGAGACAACATCCGGGCGAAACTATGGCAGAATGGTTTATGGAAGGATTGATTCATCGCCTTCTTGATAATCAGGATGCGATCAGTAATAGCCTATTACAAGATTCAGTATTCTATCTAGTACCAAATATGAACCCAGATGGAGCTTATAATGGTAATTTACGGACTAATACTAGCGGAACTAACTTAAATCGCGAATGGCTAACCCCAAGTCTTGAGAAATCTCCGGAAGTATTTCATGTTCGAAATAAAATGCTTGCAACAGGTGTTAGCATGAGTTTTGATATTCATGGCGATGAAGCGCTACCATATATCTTTACCGCTGGCTGTGCTGATAATTTAAGCTATAGTAACAAACAAAAAACACTAGAGAAGAAATTTGAAGAAATTTATCAATTAATCAACCCAGATTACCAAACCAAATATGGCTACGAAAAGGGTCATTTTAATGTCGAAACGCCAACCATTGCAACCAGTTGGATTGGAAACCAGTTTGACTGTCTGTCATTCACATTAGAAATGCCATTTAAGGATAATGCCAACCTACCAGATATTGAATATGGCTGGAATGGTTATCGCTCAAGCCTACTTGGGCGTGATCTTCTTAGTGTCATTTATCAGATAATAGTCAAAAATAAAAGTTAATTAATCAAATAAAAAGCCACCAATTTTTGGTGGCTTTGCTATGAAAACAGACTCTAGAAAGTATGTGAAAATCCAACTGCCGCAGTTCCATTATTAATCCATTTGGAACCCGACTGAGCAATTGCATTTGCACCAGGGTTAGTTCCATCCGACATAATAGTATTTTGTGCAGCATTGCCCCACCAGATTTGACCATAGTTGACAAATGCAATTGTGCGCGGAGTAATATTCCAGTCAAGCTCAGCAATTGCCTGTTGGTAGCCAGTGCCACCAAGCTGATTATTTCCAGAAATAATATCCCACGGTGATCCACCAGCCATCAGATTGCTACCATACACATAACCAATTTTTGGTGTCCAGTTATCAATATGCCAACCAAAACTCACACCAATCTCAGCTGTCGATAACACTGCTTGATTTAGTGGGCAATAGCCATTGGCACAATTTGCTGAATTTATATATTGGCTATTTACACCATTAGCTGAAGGATTCTGGATCCAGTAATTATTCATATTACCATTTCCTGGTACCGAGAAATAACCAAGACCCTGTGTAATCTGCCCACCAACACCAGCAAACCAGCTATCAGGATCATCATACTGTAGCTCCAGACGGCTAACATACGCATTAATACCCTGATTCGCCGTATATAAAAACCCACCATTAGCACCAGTACCTACCCCACCAGGCTGACTTCCACCCATGGTTTGATAAATACCTGTATTTTGATAAATTTGATTATTCCAAGTCAGAGAAACATTACCAGGGGTATAGAAAATACCAAAACCATAAATCCCGGCATTATTTGCTCCATTCATGTCACCAGCAGCATCCATACCATTCCCATTGGCACCACCAGTATTAAAGTTTCCATCTAGATTGAAGCTATAATAAGCAGAAAAAGAAACATCGCCCCATGCCGGAGAATCATATTTAACGTTATTAGGTAATACTGCAAGCATACGATCATAGGTACCAAATACGTTGGCATTAGCACCATTATAGATATCTACGGCACCAGTATTAGTACGGAATGTATTAGAAAGGTTACCAATACGAACACGCCCCATGCCCCCTGCAAACCAATATAAGAATCCGATGAAGCCAGAACATTGACACCAGAAGTTGGCTGTCCATAATATGTAGTATTACCTGGATGATTTGGTACCCAGCCTGAGCCTGTAGTATTTTGATAGGCTTCACCAGTCGTAATATTTAAAAATTGCTCTACCTGCCAGATTGCCGCTGTTTGTCCATATACATTATCTGTACCCCGAATACCAAAATACGAACCATAATCCTGTACTGATGTACCGCCAGGCTGAACCTGATTAGCACTAGGAAAAGTATCATTTTCCAAAGCAGCAGATACACGACCATACAACGTCACATCGGCATAGCTTCCACAGCTAATGCTGGCACAAATAAGCGCAAGAATTTTTTTATTCATTACATGCCCCTTCCACAAAGCATAAATGGAGGATTTTCCTCAAAAATTACTCAGGGAATAGAAAAATTACCCTTGATGATATACCATTACTTTAGCATATAACAAATATTAACTAATCCGCCCAGCTTCGAAAATTGATTCTTTTTTAGTTTTTCTTTCAATTCACGGTATTTTTATGTTGCATTTATGCAATTTTTTTATACGTAAATAGGCAAATAGCAATTTAACCAGCCAGACCAAAACTAGTAAATGGTATAATATTCAACTTATTACAATAATTTTTATAACCGAGACTATATATATAAGACCTTTATAAGGCACTAAGGTGACACCAGAAACCCCAATTATTCAATTTAATCAGGTAACTAAAAGCTATGGTACGTCAAACAATGCTCTTAATAATATTAGTTTTAGCATAAATAAAGGTGAGCTGGTTTTTTTGGCAGGACACTCCGGTGCTGGCAAATCAACCATCCTTAAACTCATAGCCGGGATAGAAATTGCCAGCATGGGCAGTACTATTATTAACGGTATTGACCTAGCCCAAATCAGCCAAAACCAGCGAACATTTATTCGCCAGCATGTAGGAATCGTTTTTCAGGATCACAAGATATTATTTGATCGCAATGTATTTGACAATGTGCGACTGGGTCTTGATATAACCGGACTATATAATAAAGAAGAAACCATTGAACGGGTCACTAGCGCCCTTCATGCGGTTGGACTAGAACATAAAATCAAAACTCATCCACAAGAACTATCCGGAGGAGAACAGCAGCGCCTGTGTATTGCAAGAGCAGTTGTACACAAACCTAAAATATTACTAGCTGACGAGCCAACCGCAAATCTTGACCGGGAAAATGCATTAAAAATCCTAGAATTATTCAAGGCATTTCACAAGGCAGGAGTGACGATTATAATTTCTGCTCACGATGAAACACTTTTAAGCGATTATGGAAAAAGGATACTTTATCTGAATAACGGTCAATTCCGGGGTTAGCATGAAATTACTAGCACAACACTTACGAAGTTTTAATAATGCTTGGTATAATATCTTAACCAAACCAGTTGAACACTTTATCAATATTATGGCACTAACTGTAATTATCGCAATTTGCCTAATAGCTATAATTATTGGAAACAACCTGAGCCACTGGCAACAAAAAAATATTCTACACCCACAAATTACAATTTATCTAGACAGATCGGCCAATAGCAAAGATATTGCCAAGATCGAAAAAGAATTACATAAATTTGATCATTCTTTAATTAGCAACTACAAGTTTATCAGTAAGGAACAGGCTCTTGTCGAACTACAAGAAGATAAGAACCTAAAAGAAATAGCATCTGATACACTTGAAGAAAATGCCAACCCGTTACCAGATGTATTTATTGTTGAAACAGCTACCAATAACAGCCAAGATATAGAACGGATAAATATTCAGCTTGGACAACTACCAAAAGTAGATAATTCGCACGTTGACTTAAATTATGCCCAAAAGATCAGCCATCTGGTAAGATTTTCTTCAATTATTGTGCAGGCGATTCAGCTAATTTGCATAGTTCTGGTAGCACTGGTAGTATACAATATTATTCGCTTACAAATGTTACTTAAAGTCGATGCCATTAGCGTCTCTAGGTTAATTGGTGCCAGCGATAGCTTCATTATGCGCCCGTTAATTCACTATGCAGTATGGCAAGTAACACTTGCAACCAGTATTGCCGCACTGGGGGTTCACTTTCTCAATAAATATTTAAATCAACTATTATCTACAATGCAGCCATTATTTGGTAATGGTATCCAAATCCTACCGTTACCTTGGTTACAAATGCTCGTAATATGGCTAGTTTTAACTATTTTTACAATATTTACTGTATTTATTGCTGTTCGTTGGGTATTTCGTAATACTTATCATATTTAAGCCACAAAATGAAACTTTCTGATTTTGATTATTATTTACCAGAACAACTGATCGCAACTGCGCCATTAAAAGAGCGCCATGATAGTCGCCTATTAATAGTTAGCGACAAATTGCTTGACCAACAATTCAAAGACATAAGCAAATATATTTCTCCCGGAGATTTACTGGTTTTAAATAATACTCGGGTGATTAAAGCTAGATTATTTGGGCATAAGCCAAGTGGTGGCAAAGTTGAAGTTATGCTGGAACGAATAGTTGATGATTACTCATTAATTGCCCACGTACGCACTAGTAAATCAATTAAACTAGGTATGCAGATAACCCTACCTGAACTAGAAGTTGAAATCACTGAAATTCTTGGTGGATTATTTAAGGTAAGTAGCAAAATCCCAGTAAACTGGATAGACTATTTCGATAAACATGGAAATCTGCCATTGCCACCATATATGCAGCGTCAGGCAGAATTATCCGACGAAGAACGCTATCAAACAGTATATGCTAAGGATGAAGGCTCAGTTGCTGCGCCTACGGCGGGGCTTCACTTTAGCAAAGAAATTCTCGATAAACTTGAAGCACAGGGGACAAAAATCGCCTATGTAACCCTACATGTAGGTTCTGGGACATTCAAACCCGTTAGTGTAGAGAATATTTCAGAACATAAGATGCATAGTGAGATCTTTAATATCAGTCAGGAAACAATTGATAAAATTATTCACACCAAAAAAAAAGGCGGGAAAATAGTTGCTGTTGGAACTACCAGTATGCGCACCCTCGAAACAGTAGCCAAACGCGGCTTAGTAGCTCAAAGTGGTGAAACTGATATTTTTATAACTCCCGGCTTTAAATTTGAAATAGTAGATAAATTAATCACCAATTTCCATTTACCTAAATCAACCTTACTAATGCTAGTAATGGCATTTGCCGGAATAAATGAAATTAAAAATGCATATCAATATGCAATAGAAAATAAATATCGATTCTTTAGCTATGGTGATGCCATGCTATTGACTCGAAAGGAGAGTAACCATGAATGATGATAAGCAACAAACTCACTTTGGTTTTAAAACAGTTACTGAAGATAAAAAGGCAAGTCTGGTTGCGGATGTCTTTCATTCAGTTGCCAAAAACTATGATATTATGAATGATGTTATGTCGTTTGGATTACACCGAATTTGGAAGAGATTCACATTATTTACCTCAGAAATAAAACCGGGAGATAAAATTCTCGATATTGCTGGTGGTACTGGTGATATGACCAAAGGATTTAAAAAAATCGTTGGCGATAGTGGCGAAGTCTGGCATACCGATATTAACTCATCAATGCTAAAGGTTGGGCGTGATCGCTTGCTTGATGAAGGAATTCTAACTCCACAATGCCTATGTGATGCGGAAAAGCTGCCATTCCCAGATAATTACTTTAATGGGGTTTGCGTTTCATTCGGACTCCGGAATATGACCCATAAGGATATTGCTCTAAAAGAAATGTATCGGGTACTAAAACCAGGTGGCGTATTGATGGTGCTGGAATTTTCCAAAGTTCATAAACCACTCGATAAAATTTATGATATTTATTCATTTAAGCTTCTACCATTAATGGGTAAGGTCATCGCCAAAGATGCTGATAGTTACCAGTATTTAGCAGAGTCAATCCGGATGCATCCCGATCAGGAAACCTTGAAAGAGATGATGCTTGAAGCAGGATTTGATAAAGTAAAATATCATAATCTTACCTTTGGTGTGACAGCATTACATAAAGGCTATAAAGCCTAACCATGAAATAGCTAGAATCATGAAAAATCAGTTATTTATCCTTATTATAAATCGCCTACTCCGTGCAAATGTCGGACTAGCTGATAAAATGGCCAAGCTTACAGGGAAAACTATTGAACTTATCCTCATTGGCGCAAAATTCCGATTTGAAATAACTGGTAACTTTATTACTGAAACCGAAAACACTGAACCAAATGTGCGAATAAATATTCCACTTAGTGCTTCAACTCATCTGATTAATCCTGATCAGCTAAAGACTATGAAACAGATCCAGATTGAAGGCGAACTTAAAATCGGGCAGGAATTTTTGCAACTATTAAGCCAGCTTCATCCGGAAGATTTATTATATCAACATGATAATATGATTCTGGGAATAATTACGCGTAAACTGGAAAAATTAGTCATAATGGTAATTGACTATCTCAAACTCCTTATTAGTAATGGATTATATTCAAGTAGTCAATATCTGCAATACGAAAGTCAAGATTTAGTTGGACATTATGAAATAGAAGACTTCTGCAATCAGGTTGATGAATTAAATTCCCGCTATGAACTATTAAATAAACGAATTGCCAGATTAAGAAATATATGACATTACTTCGTCTTTTAAAGATAATCATTACATTTAAACGCTATGGCTTATTCCAGATCCTACGGCTTAATGAACGAATTACCAGATTTGCTATACTAATTGACTTACTGCTCTGGTTTATTCCAGCTAAATTAGCCAATGAACCATTACCCAAAAGAGTAAAACTAGCCTTTGAAAAGCTTGGACCAGTTTTTGTCAAATTCGGTCAATTACTATCAACCCGTCCAGATTTAATTCCTGCTGAATACATGGAAGAATTAGCTAAACTGCAAAGCCAAGTTCGCCCATTTAGTTCAAAACTTTCTCGGGAAATTATTGAGTCGGCATTAAAGCATCCGATTCAGAAGGTTTTTAGTTCATTTACTGATGATCCAGTTGCATCCGCTTCAATAGCACAAGTCCATCGGGGTAAACTACTTGAAAATGGCAAAGAAGTTGCAATTAAGGTTTTACGTCCGGGTATTGGTAAAATAATCCGTAAAGATATTCGCCTCCTAAAAATAATTGCCAAAATAGTTGAGAAAATGTTTAGTGATGGCAAGCGCTTACGTCCACTTGCTGTTGTTGAAGAGTTTGAAACAACCATTTATGGTGAGCTAGATTTATCTCAGGAAGCTGCTAATTGTACCGAGTTAGCAAGGCTACATAAAGGTGATCATCGAATAGTAATTCCTGAGATATATTACGATTACTGCACCAAAGATGTTATTGTGATGGAATGGAAAAATGGTATTCCAATCTCAGAAATAGCTAAGCTTCGGGAACAAAATATTGATCTAGTCAAACTCTCGCATTATGGCGTAGAGATCTTCTATACGCAGGTATTTCATTTCGGTTTTTTCCATGCCGATATGCATCCGGGAAACATCCTTTGCGCAGCAGATGGACGTTATATCGCACTTGATTTTGGCATCGTTGGCTGTTTATCAGAAGAAGATAAACGCTATCTCGCAATCAATATTCTGGCATTTTTCAATCGTGATTACAAAAAAGTTGCATTAACTCATGTTGAATCAGGCTGGGCACCCAAAGATACGCCAATCGAACAATTTGAAAATGCAATTCGCGCAGTTTGTGAACCAATTTTTAATAAACCACTAGCGCAAATATCTTTTGCCCAAGTACTGATCAAATTGTTTCAGGTTTCCCGGCGCTTCGGAATTATAGTCCAGCCACAATTAATCCTACTACAAAAAACCATTGTTAATGTAGAAGGCTTAGGTCGATTACTTAATCCCGAATTAGATCTTTGGCAAACTGCCAAACCAATTCTAAATAAATGGCTCCGCGAGCAAATGGGTATCAAGGGAGTAATCAAAAACCTTAAAGAAGAATTACCGCACTGGTCATATACTTTGCCTACCCTACCGCGTAACTTTGCCAATACCTTGCTTAAACTGCAAGAGTCTAGTGATATGAATTTGCGTTATGAAAAACTATTAAAAAATAATCAGCGACAAAATCAATTACTGATTCTTGTAATAATCATATTAATTCTAGTACTGTGTATCAAACTATGACCGATTTAGCTCTAATTTACGACGACAATAGCTATAAAATTGTAAGACTGCTTAGTCAGGACAAAAAAAGCGTATCAATTGAATTGCTTGCTGCGAACAAACAGCAAAAAAAGATTAAATTTGATAATCTGGTCGATAGTTTTAGCTCTTCAAATCCAGAAAAATTAATTACATCAGTCTCTACTTTGAGCCAGGAGATTGATCAAGAATTACTCTGGGAATTAAGTAGTGATAATCAGCTATGGAATTATGAAAGTTTAGCTGAATTATATTTTAGTGACAGCTCTTTGGCACATAAGATAGCACTCTTTATTGCACTAACCTCTCCTGAGATCTACTTCGTTTATAACCCAAAAGAAAAAAAACTAAAACGTTGTAATCAAGAAGAAATAAACCAGCATAAGCTCCAAATTGCCAAGCAAAAAGAATATCAGGAAAAATTTGACCGCATTTATAATAAACTCATCAATAAAGAACAGCCCGATTGGCAGATTGATCCACTTAGCTTACTTAATAAACCGGATAAGAACTCAATTGAATTCAAGGCGAGCAGTAAGGCTGCCAAAGAATTAAAGCTTACGTTAGCAGAGTTATTATTTGAACTTGGTTATATAAAATCAATTGAAGAATTAATGACTACTAATTTTATTCGTCATTATTTCCCACAAGGAACAGAATTAGCTAACATAACTATTAATGACCATAGCGAAGATATTCCATTTAATAATACAATCAAAGTGTTTTCAATTGATGATAGTAATACTACCGAAATCGATGATGCTTTCTCTGTGGAAAAAATTAATGATGGCTGGAAAATCGGGATTCATATCTCGGCTCCTTCACTAAATAAGGAATTACTAACAATCGCAAGTAGCCGCATTTCAACTGTGTATTATCCGGGACATAAAATAACCATGCTACCCGAGCAGATTATCTCTCATTATAGTCTTGATCAAGGTAAGGAATTACCAGTTGTGAGTATTTACTTCACAATTGATAACCAAATGATAGTTGTTTCACATGAAAGCAAACTTGAACTAGTAAAAGTTAGTGATAATCTTCGTACAGAAACATTGGAACAATATTTCAATACCGAAAATCTTTCAATTGATCATGGCTACCCGTATGAATCAGAGTTAAAGCTACTACATAAATTTGCTTTAGCCCTAGAAGAAAAACGCGGACGCCCAAGTGTTAATCAGCTAATGGTTGATTATAATTTTAGCTTTAGTGATGATGGCCAGGTAATTATCAAGCCACGGTTACGCGGTAATCCGATTGATAAACTGGTTAGTGAATTAATGATACTAGCTAATTGTACGTGGGGTCGCATGCTTACTAACGCCTTTATTCCGGCAATTTATCGGGTTAAACAGCCACGAGAACCGGTAGTAATGACTCTTACGCCTAATTCACATACTGGGCTTAATGTTGATTATTATACTTGGGCAACTTCGCCACTAAGGCGTGCAGCAGATATTGTCAATCAATCACAAATAATCAGTTTACTAACCAAAACAAAACCATTAGCTGCGACTGATTATGCGGTAGCTAATATCGTTGAGAATTTTGATGATGTGTATTCTGCTTATCTGAAATTCCAGGATAGTATGGAACATTATTGGTCATTACGTTATTTCTTACAAGAAAATATTACTCAGGTCAATGCAACATTTACCTTTAAATGCAATGTTCAGCTTGATGGTGTGCCTATCCAGCTTGATATTAGCCATCTGACAACTATGCAACCAGCGGGTACAGTTATTAAACTAGCTATCAGTGATATTAATTTGATAAATCAGACATTTAATTACCGAATAATAAACTAGATTATATCGAAATAAAATATGAGTCACTGATTTAACCTTACTCGCTCATAAAGAATATTAGCTAAAATAGTCTTTACTTAAACTAGATTTCTGCTTATTTCTCTCTATTTAACGTATTACTACTGTACCCCACTTTGGTAATATCGAGAATGATATCCAACTAAATATCCCCCTTCTGGATTAATAGCAACATAAAACAAAAAAATCAAACAATATTCAGTCAATCTACAACACAATATTACAAATATTTTGCATCTAAGTGATATAATCATATCAATACAGATACGGAATTTACCACCATGTATGATGATTTACATATATTTATTAAAGTTGCTGAAATTGCAAATTATAGTAAAGCGGCAATACTATTAAAAACCAGTCAGGCAACCATAACCAGAAGGCTGCAAAGTCTTGAACAGGAACTAGGGGTTAACCTGATAAAAAGAAATAGTCGTACCTTTGAATTAACCGACAAAGGTAAACTCGTTTATGAGAAGATGGTTGAATCAGTAAAAGACTTTAATACCACACTTAGCGACTTTAAAGAAAACAAGGATGTTATTCGTGGGACACTAAAAATTGCTATTCCAGCAGCACTATCCTATGAATTGATAACACCGCTATTAAGCAAATTTAATCAATCATATCCACAAGTACAACTAATAGTATCCTATACCAGTAATCCAATTGATCTAATGAAAGATGACTATAATCTTGCAATTAGTACTATTCTACCAACCTCCCAAAATAGTAAAGTTAAGCTACTTAAAAAATTTCAGTTTAAGCTTTATACTACACCAGAGTATATTAAAAGCCACGGAAAATTAAAAAAACCGGAAGATCTAAATAATCATAATGTAATTGGGCTAATGAGCCTAGATGGTCATTTACGTGTAAGCTATCCGCTTACAAATGTAAAAACCGGTAAAGAAACCATAATTAACCATCAGGCATCGGTTTATATAAATAATCTGCTGCATGGAATCCAGCTGGCCAAAACGGGCAATTTTATTATTGGTGGTTGGGATGAACTGATGAAAACTGAACTTGAAAATGGCTCTATAATTCCGGTACTGGAAGATTATCTATTTGGTGAAATGTCATGCTACTTTATTCGGCATAATAATACTCCGTCAAAGCTTGAGAATCTGTTTACCGATTTTATTTTTAAAAGTCTTGGAGTGTAACCATGTTTGATGATATTATTCTTTTTATCAAACTAGTTGAGGTTGGTAGTTTTAGTCAATTGGCAAAATTACTAAATTCCAGTCAGGCAACAGTGAGCCGCCGCATCCAAAGCCTTGAAGAGAATTTAGGTGTTACACTACTTAACCGCAATCAACGCCATCTTGAAGTTACTCATGACGGGCAAATGCTATATGAACAATTTAAAAAACCAGCAACTAATCTGGAGTCATCATGGCGGCTGGTTTGTGAAGAATTACAGGATGAGCTGCAAGGAACTATCCGTTTAGCATTGACTACCGAAGGAGCAAGAGATATTATCTTACCAAAACTCCAAGACTTCTTAAATGAACACCCTAGAGCTAGGCTACATGTAACATTTACAACGCAGGCAATTCATCTAGTAAAACAGCATTATGATATTGCAATTAGCTCGTCTTTACCAGAGTCAGCAACACATACCGTAACCATTCTTAGTAAATTCAAGTTTAAACCATATGCAAGCCCAGAATATATAAAGAAATATGGCGCACCTACCAACCTAGATGAATTATTAACCCACCGTTGTATTGGCTCACTTGGTTTTGCTGGCGAAGAAAATAATAACTATAAGGCGGAAAACCTAAAAACAGGCGAGGAGAAAATAATCTCTTATACCAGTAGGCTATATATGGATACTACTTCACATGCAGCAATTGTTGCTAAACACGGTGAGTTTATCACCGGCGCTTGGGATGCTGTTGTGACTAATGAAGTAGCTCGCGGCGAATTAGTTGAAATATTGCCAGACTACAGTTTTTTTGAAATTCCGTGTTTTCTGGTGCGTAAAGCAGGAGTTACCAGTAAGCTTGAGCAAACATTTGCTGAGTTTATCATCAAGGTATTTAATGAATCATTACATAATAAGATGAACCCTTTAACTGAACCTCTTTAATGATCTATTATTTAGCTAATAAAAAAGCCTTTATATAGAGAAAAAGTATAGCTGTATTTTTGAGGATTATAAATATTTTTAGAATAAGTAATTCTTATATGATTTTCAAAAATGAATCGTTGTTATACACAAATGTTCATTTACATGATAGTTTAAGTTAGAGGATAATACTTTATGCTAGTTATTAGCAATTTTAAGTTTAATTAAAAAAGGGATATATATGAAAGCCAAGCTGATTAGTCTATTAACCTGTCTAGCTTTAAATAGCTATGCAGCCAATACTATAATAAGTGTTCCTTCTACACAACTTAATAACTATACGGTTATTAGAGCTGAGATCCCTACTATTAGCGGAATAAAATCAGCCACACAAAACTGTGCGAATCTTTCATATTGTGACATTACCATGGCAGGAGTCTCATTAGCTCCTGGGGTTTATGAAATTAATATCTATGCGGCTAATAACGGCAAGAAGATCGGTAGTGCACCAATTGAAAAATTTGCGAATCTTCCGGGTGACGATATTTATAATATCAATCTAAATTTAAATAATCTAAATCTTAGCAATTTAGCTACGCCTGAAGCATCACGAATTAGTATTGATGGTAGTAACCTTGGTGATTATAAAGAAATATCTCAGCGTGTTGGTGCAAGCTTTAAAATTATTGCTGCGATTTTCCCACAATTAAAACCAGTCAGTGATTTTGCTGGTGGTGTAATAGAATTAATTTTCCCGAAAAATAGCGGAGGAAGTATTGATTTAAATACAACGAATAAGCAGTTACTCCTCGCAATTGATTTGATTAGTCAAGTTGGTACTCAAGTAAAAATCCTTGAGGATAAATTAATAAATTTTTATACTCAATACAATAAAGACAGATTTCAGGATAAGATTAAAGGGCTTAATAGTGATCTGGGAATTATTAATCAATTATCTCAGCAGGTTGGCTACACATTAAAATCATCTAATAATAGTCTAATTGAATATATGAAAGCTCATCAGAAGACTGAACGGTTAACTACGATAATGGATTTTTTTCAAAAGGATCGGAATGCTGCTGAACTCGCCTTAGGCAATATTTTGGGTAAAAATGGTGATAATCTAACAAATATAAAATCGGTTCTTGATTCTTTAATGCATGAAACCAGTCGTGATAATGCAAAAGTCAATTATATTGCGCTAAATAGCTTTTATAACGCAGAATATATAAAATGCTACACCGATATTCTTGCTGCTATTGCAAGTATGCAGCAGATTGATACACTTGGAGCTACTTTAATCAGTAAAGATTTTCAATATGCGAATATTTATGCCGGACACATTTCGATTAAAATTGATGGAGTATCACCTCAAAATACTATACAACAGAATGCTGCAATAGTCCGTGAGTTTTACGCAAAAAAAATACAATTATTACTAAATAAACTTCCAATTGATAAGAATAGTTTAAAAGATGTCTATGGACCAACGGGCTTAAGGTTTGATGATTATTCGAGATTTAGTAGCGAGGGTCGCTTAGATCCTACAAAATTATCATCATTGGCTGGGTTGACTATTACATCCTATGATGGAACTACACTTGTTGGAACTTATGGCGGAAATTCGCGCTCAAATTGGCCTACTGCCGCAGTATTTAGTCTTCCATTCCAAAACTATCAAAATAGTAAAGTTCACGTTATTAATGATCAAGCTATATTTATTCCACAAAATGCTGTAGATAATAGTTATGATGGAATAGTTCGCCTAGAGCATGTTGATCATACAGAGTTTCGTACTTGGTGGGGTAAAGATGGGGCTAAGTGGAATAGTGATGTTATACACTGGCGCAAGTCTAGGTTTTATAATTCGAAAGCATTCAATGATATCCCTGTGTATTCAGAGTTAAATTATCAGCATCTGGTACGCTTGTATGAAGAAGGGAATGCTAATCTTTACGAATGGAATCGCCCAATGGAAGTGATAAATGGCAACCATATTCGAATGAATCGTCCTAACTATGAAACAAACGTTAGCAAACAGGGAGATGTCGAACCAAGGTATGCAATATATGCGGTAAGTGGGGGTAACGTTCCAGCAAATACACAGTATGCCTTTGGAGTGAAGTATGGTGCCTGGGGAAATACTAGTATCCTGAAATCTGAGTGCAATAATTTTGGCTGTGATGCAAGGTGGCGTGATGAATGGGCTTGGGGATTTAGATTGTTTTGTCCAACTTTCATTTGTAAACAACTTGATGATCGGACGCTTGCTTATCCCGATGGTACTTTTGTCGTAATTAGTGGTGAGCGTGGGAATACTAATATTAATATTACAAGAGATCCTAAGATTGTTAGTTGGCAAAAATATACAATAACCACCAGTTTCCGTTTCTCACAAAACGAATCGTCGAGTTATAACTATTTTTATTACTCGCCAAAAATTAGTAGTATATCTTCAGGAAGTCATAATCTTGCACCTAATTCTACTGATGTTTTTTATAATAAAGAGAAAGTAGTAGGATTTAAATATTCATACGGTATGCAAGATATTAACAAAGCTGGACAAGATGATACTCCATCATTCAATCTAAAAATGGAGAATGGTTTTTGCCATAGCTACAGCACCAAGTTTGGTAAAAATCTCAAAACATGTGTGTCAGATAAAGGAAATAACCATTTTGAAATCAATACCACCGATTAACTACAGGTTATAAAGAGTGTGATCCATAAAAAGCCGCATTTCATAATAATGCAGTATTGGATCTTACATTCAGACAATCTGCTAGTTACTATAATAAGCTATATCCCGAAGTAAGGTTATAGCTTATTTCAATCATACTTACAAATTAGAGTTCTTTCATAACCCATTATTTCATTCTTAGACTAGGAATAAGGACTTTGAGAAACGGAGTGTACACTTAAGTACATGAGTATCGCAGAAGTCTTTATGACAACGTATAAGAGTTAAAGAAGCAGGTTAGGAAAGAGGTCTATTAAATAAACATCATTCACGAATAGCCTGTTTGCTAAGTTCATAAAGCCCGATAAAATATAGGTTTTTAGAATTAGCATAGAGAAAATGACGAATTATCCAAGTAATCTGACAGATAAAGATGGCAGTAATAGTTCATTCAGCAGGTATTCAAGATCGGGTAGGAGCTAGAGCCCTGCTACTTTTATCCAAGAACTATAGGCATATAGTAGCTATTTTTGCTGATAGTGGCTATACTGGCAAATTGGTTGACTGGACTTTTGCAATGTTTCGTTGGGTGCTCATTATAGTAAAACGTAATGAACAGAGTAAATTTGTTGTTTTATCTAAACGGTGGATAGTGGAGCGAACTTTTGCTTGGCTTGGTAGTCATCGTAGGCTATCTAAAGATTATGAGCACAAAACCTCATCATCTGAGACGTTTATTAAAATTGCCATGATTAGGCTGATGTTAAAACGCCTGAATGCGACTTAGCAAATAGGTTCTTATGTAACTAGATAAACAAAATAGCATATAATAAACGTTACATTAAACTACACCACAACTTCAATATAACAAACTGTTATAAATCAATATTTTAACATTAAATTCTAAGACATGAACTTATTCTACTATTTAAATGGATTTATTAATGGATATATTTAGTGTATAAATTAAAATAATTCAAGGCAGATAAATTTTTGTGGAAGAAAATAAAATGAAGAAATTAATTTATAGCCTGATCATGTCAGGAATCTCGGGCTTAGCTTTTGCCGACGGCTCCGAATCTGCTCCTCCTGTAGTAAATAATAATGATAAGTACATTAACCCAACTGCCTATATTCAAAACCCCTATGGAACATTGACTAGTAGTGGCGGTACTCAAGTTGTTAGTGAAAGCCAGATGGCAAACCAGAACGTTGCAGAAAAATGGTTTGCAGATGGGACATGGAATGTATTAGCAGGTGCTGCTGCACAATACACTGGAGCTGGTGCTGGATTTCCAAGTTATGCCTATGGTGCAAATTTATTTGGACAAACAGGTCAGGTAGCCGGATTTTCATTTGGTGGTTTATTAACTGCAGTTAACCCATTCTTTTCCAGCAATATGAATGGTTATAACCAGAATTTGGCACCATTTTTACCAGCTAATGAACAGGTAGCCGTATCTGAAGCCTTTGTAGAATACCAATACAGTAATATTGTACAAGTAGATGCTGGTTTAATTGGTATTAATAATAGTCCTTGGCTATCACAAAATTATTATAGTAATATCCTAGCACCTGGTGCCACTTATCAGGGAATTTTAGTTAATATAGATGCAGGTGGTGGCTGGTTATTAACTGCCCTTGGCTTTAATGCAGCTCAAGCAGTAAGTGAAACTGGATTTACAGGCTTAACCTTTTACAATAAAGGTTATGACTATGGAGGCGGGTTGATTGCTAATAATACTACAACTGGTACATCAAACCAAACCATTGCGGTTGGAGCTAACTATCTAGCATGGAATAACCAATATAATCTGCGCCTATGGGGATATGAATTTCAAAATTATGGCAGTTTATTATATGCGGATAATAGTATTAAGTTCCAGCCTACTGAGAATTTAGCTTTTAATGTAGCTGCACAGGGTGGAACGAATAACTCTAATGGTAGTGCAGGCAATCCAAATGGAACCAATGCCATGACCGATGCCGGACTAGGTCAAATTTCAAGTAATTTCGTGGGTATCCAGGGCGGAATGACTTATAAATGGTTTAGTCTGAATGTTGGCTACAATAGTGTTTGGGGTCCACAATCCGCTTATGGTAATGGAGGTATTGTTTCACCATATACCTATGGTTTTGCAACTGATCCGTTATACACCACCCCATATATGGCAGGTTTAGTAGATCTGGGAACTGCAGGTAGCGCTTATAAGGTCAGTCCTTCATTTAACTTCTTAAATGGTAATTTGTCAATCGCACCAGCATTTACCTCATTTACTACTGCTTCACCACAATGGAATGGAACTAAAGAATATGATTTGGTAACAACCTATTCAATACCTGAAATCAAGGGATTAACTTTATTTGGTGTGTATGCCTATCAATCAGTTCCATACTCTACCTATAATACTGCGGGTAGTACCTATGTTACACAAATATTTGTCAGCTATCTATACTAAAGGAAATTTAAATGCGTAAGATATTAATGATTTTAACTATGATGGGGGTTAGTTCTACGTTTGCGATGACCAAAGTAGATTTATCCCAGCAGAAATTCACCTGTAAAGGAGTAAAGCTGACAGATAGCACAACCTCTGCAATTATCAGTCAAAACTGTAAAAACGTAAAAGTAAGAACAGATAAACAAATTACTAGCGGTCACAATGCTGGAGATTTACGCGGCAGCGATCTGATTGAAGAAGACGATACCGATCCAACAGTTGCAAATTTGCAGAAAGTTTCTTTCTATACCGATGATGGTAGCCATCTCAAATGTTATTACAGAAATGATAAACTATATAAATGTAAAGCAAAAAAAACAACTACAAATAGTTCTCAAGCAAAATAAAAAAGGCACTGATAAAGTGCCTTTTTTTTAAGATAGCCTTATTATTGTGCTGCTTGCACAGTCTCTTTACGAGTAAGTTTTTCTTTAATACGAGCTGATTTACCAGAACGCTCACGCAGATAATAAAGTTTAGCACGACGCACATCACCACGACGTTTAACTTCGATTGATTCTACTAATGGAGAATATGTCTGGAATGTTCTTTCAACGCCTTCACCAGCAGAGATTTTACGCACGGTAAAAGCTGAATTTAAACCACGATTACGTTTAGCAATTACCACACCTTCGTATGCCTGTAAACGCTCACGAGTACCCTCTTTTACTTTAACCTGCACGACAACTGTATCACCAGGTGCGAAAGATGGAATAGTTTTATTTAAACGTGCAATTTCTTCTTGCTCAAGAATTTGAATAATATTCATTTTTTTTCCTTATAAATCTTGTTCCTACTTACCTTTTTCAAGGATTTCCTGAAGTAGCCGAGATTCTTCTTTTGTAAATTCACGGTTTTCAAGCAAATCAGGACGTCTTTGATAAGTTCGCCATAAGCTTTGCTGCAACCGCCACTTTTTTATCAGGCTATGGTTACCTGACAATAATACCTCCGGCACTGAATTACCATTATAATCCCGTGGCTGGGTATAATGCGGATAATCCAGAAGTCCATCCATAAATGAATCATTTAATGCTGATTCACTGGTATTTAATGCTCCGGGCATCTGCCGCGCAATTGCATCAATCAGCAACTGGGCTGGCAATTCGCCACCTGAGACCACAAAATCACCTACTGATAGTTCTAGATCAACATTTCGTTCAATAAAACGCTCATCTACCCCTTCATAGCGTCCACAGATCATAATTAACCCCTGCTCTAAAGCAAGTTGATTAACTAAGCTTTGCGTAATTTTTTGCCCCTGAGGCGACAGATAAATTACTTTGGAATGATTTATGCCTTGTTTAGCATGTGACAATTTTGCATTTTCTAGGGCTTTTTCAAGCGGCTCAATCATCATAACCATTCCTGGACCACCACCAAAGCTTTTATCATCAATCCGATGATAATTATCAGTCGTGTAATCACGTGGATTTATTGCATCTAATTGAAACAGATTATTGTTTTGTGCTCGCCCAACTATACCATAGCGCCGCAACACATCAAACATTTCTGGAAAAATGGTAATGACACTAAAGATCAATAATCAAGTCCCCAGTCAACTGTAATCTGTTTCTGCTGAAGATCAACTTTGATAACATGACGCGCAACAAACGGGATTAAGCGTTCAGTTTTATCGTCTTTTACTATCAACACATCATTAGCGCCAGTTTCCATGAGATCAGTAACTAGCCCAAGGTTTTCACCTTCAAGATTAACTACCGATAACCCAATCAAATCAACCCAATAATATTCGTCTTCTTCAGCTTCCGGAAATTGCTCTCGTGGTACTGCTACAGTTGTTCCTTTTAAAGAAAACGCAGCATCCCGATCATCAATTCCGATAAATTTTGCGTGAAAGATACCATCACGAGCAAAACTTGATTCAATTGTTACTGATTTCCAGCTGCTATCCTTACCCAGAAAAAGCTCCGGATACTCATCAAGTGAGTCTGAATATTCAGTACTGACTTTAACCTTAACCCAGCCTTTTACGCCAAACGGACCAGCTATATAACCCATCGGCACTAGATTAGCGGCTATTGTCATGAATTATTTATTATTTTTCAATAATTTTTTTACAGCAGGCGAAACTTGAGCACCAACTGAAGTCCAATAACCAACACGCTCAGAATTGATGCGCACAGCTTCAACACCTTCAGAAGGAACTGGATTATAAAAGCCTAATTTTTCAATAAAACGACCATCACGACGTGAACGTGAATCAGTTGCCACGATACTGAAGTATGGACGATTATGGCTTCCACCACGTGCTAAACGGATAACAACCATTACTAAATCCTTTTAATGTAATATACTTAAAATAAGCCCGTTATTTTAACTTAAATTTATAAAAAATGTCAATGTATAACTTTTAAAACCATACACAGTAATTTGCAGATAGATATTCCACACCAATTTCCAGCAGCATAAACCATAGGCGAACAGTAGTAACAAATAAGCTACAACCCTACCGCAAATAGTGAAAAATAAAAGAAAACAACCACCGTAAACTACGGTGGCCGTCAAGGATCTTTACACTATCTTTGTTTCTGTGTGCTTACTGTGTTCTACCAGAAACTATGTCCTGCACCTGCTACAGATACACTATTACTTACCACTGTCCATGCATCTGACCAGCTAGTCCCTGTTCCCGGTGCATAAACCGATGGAGCCTGATTACACCATCCGGTGTAAGGAAATGGTTTACACTCATAAGTCTTACCATCTGTACCCTTAATACGATCACCTGCCTTATAGTTAGGGTAACCTTCCGGATATACCCCTGCTTGTGGTGTTGGCTCTGGATTGATATGTGTACCTACTGCTATATTTACTGCAGGATTGTTCTTCTCTACTTCATCATTAAACGCATGGTTTAGGAATGTTCCTGCTGATTTTGATGTCGTTGATCCACTTTGATTACCTGATACTGCACTAATCTTAAAGTAAGAACCTTTGTTCTCTAATGGGCTTTGCTCTAATGTAACTTTACCATTAGTAGCTGGAGTTACTGTTGCACGATCATAATAAACACTTGCTGTTGCCGACAATGCACATTTCCCAGTTGGTCCATCCATCTTCTCTAGAAGAGCACTGGTTGCGCCTAGCGTAATGTTTCTTGCTGTTTCCCCAGCTTGGATTGTTGGACCACCCAGTACCATCATCGGACAGGTTGTATTATTAGTTATTGTTGCTCGAATTACACTTGGGTATTGGTAATCCGGTTGTACTGGTTTTGGTTTCTCACTTGATGGAATAACTCCACCACCATTTACTGTCAGAACCGCATTATGTGTCTGACCAGCGGATAATTTAATTGAAGCATTATTTAATGGCTGGCTTTGCCCGTCAACCTGTAGTACACCACCAAATGGGTTACTGATTGTCGAGAATGAACTCCCTTGGATTGCAGTCAGAGTAAACGAATCATCTTCTTTTGCTCCTGAGTGATTCCCAGCAGTTGATAATAGCACTGAACCAGCTGCTATCTCACAATGGTATGAACCATCAGAATATGAAGCATATTCGGTTACTGCATATGTACCATCTGAATTTATTGTTGCTGTGCCTGTACCACCAGGAGCTACTGTACTACCATTTACTGATACTGGGCATACTGTATTATTTTGTAACTGAACATTTATATTACTTGCAAAAGCATTTACTGAACCAATTGCAGCTAAAGCGATAAGTAGTTTTTTCATTTGATGTCTCCTTGACGTATGTTTTTTACTTTTTTGCTTACCGGGCTTTTTATTTCCCATGACGCTATATTAACAATTCATCACACAGTCTGAATATAGCTAACTACGCAATCTACCTATACGATTTTGAGGCATCTAAACTCACCCCTTTAGAAAGGAATATCAACTAACTAAATACAGCTAATAGTACTTACACATACAATACCCTACCATCAAATCAATAACATAATTAGCCTGACAAATTTGCTTGGTATCATTGGATTAACAAGTATTGATATTACATCAATTTAGAAATTATGAATTGACACGGTAATGTGGTTATGCATTTATCAGACCTACCATACCAACACTTTTAATAAAAGCAGCAACTTCATTAAATAGTTGCCGCTGAAATTGTAAGCTAGTGAGCAGATTGGGTAACTTACAATGTAGTTATTAATTAGCCATCTATTGACAAGCAGTTGGTATATATGCTCGATCCATTCTATAGGCTCCAGATTGACCTAAAGCAGTACACTTCCAGGTTAAGGTGGCATCAGAGTTTACTGTAACAAGAAATCTTAGATCATTCGCGTATGAAGTAGATAATCCAGGTATTGAAAAGGTTACTCTTATAAAAGGGTTACTGTTACTACCACCAGGTGTGGGGACTACTACTTCTACATTCGTTACGTATTGCCCAGTTATGTTAGTTGCTAATCCCGCCTGATCATTAGTAGTGGGGAATTCATGGTTCGTCATATAATACTCATTAACGGCTAGCTCAGCATTATTAGCGAATATAAATACTTCTGACATCTTAGAACGGATAGTATATGATTGATATGCGGGTACTGCAATAGCTGCTAAAATACCAATAACTGCAACAGCAATCATTAATTCAATCATTGTAAAACCTTGACGTTTCATAGACTATGCTTCAAAAATAGGGTTGTAATAAGCGCTATATTCAACTTAAACATCAAAGTATCAAAGTCTAAAAGCTTATTTGATATAACTAATAATTCTACCAGCTACTAGATATTTAACAAAAGCACAAAAATTGCACTTGACATTTCTAGCGCGAACTCGGGATAACATAATTAGCCCACAAATTTGGTTGGTGTCATTTGATTAACAAGTATTGATATAATATCAATTGTGACAAACATAACATTTATATTTGCAAGCAATTAATTAAGCATTGTAAATCTGGTTACTTTAAACAAAAAAGCCATTAATATCCATATTTGCATAAAGTCAAAAACAATGTTAAACTCTGCTGTGATTAAGTATTGCTGTCACTTATAAATTTGTCTAAGGGATAAATTTTATTTCTAGTATTAGTTGTACTATCGACTTATTTTAATGAATTATAAGAATAAAATATCCTTATTACAAGTTAACATTTGTTATAAAAAACACTCAAATTCAACCATATGTTTACAAACTCAAGGAGATCGTCGAATGAAAAATAGATTTCTGCTAAGTCAGGCATTAATAGCAACAGGAAGTTTAATTTTATTCGGCTGTGCTACTATGAGCGCGCAGACAACACAACAATACTTAACCGCCACAAAAGAAAATTTGACAATAAACCCTCAACTTGCAGTTGAATCAAGCACAAAAATCATACAAAGTGGCAAGCCAAATGCCGAAGCATACCATCTGCGAGGATTAGCCTACCAGCAGCTAAATAACTTTGCAGCTTCTGAATCCGATTTCCAAACCGCATTAAAACTTGACCAGAAAAATGAAAGTTATATGGTAAGCTATGCTAACCTATTATGCCAAGAGCAAAACTATACTAAAGCCCAAATTTACTATGATCAGGCTTATAACCAAGCCAAAAAACTAAACCACCAATTAACAAAAATTTATATCGACAATGGCGACTGTCTCACCACCCAAAATAAATTGGAACCAGCTATAGCAAGCTACACCAATGCGCTGGCAGATGAAAGTGCTCCAGTAACTGCATATATTGGCATTGCTCACGCATACATACTTCAGGAAAACTTTCCAGTTGCCAACTACTATCTGGGTCTCTATAAAGGAATCCCAAATAAACAATACCTACAGATAAAATTAGTCACTCTTAATGGGCTGATAAAAACAGAACCAAAACTTACCAATCGGGAAAAAATTCAACAAACCATCAATGAATTAAAAGAAGAGCTTGGCATTAAAGACAATAACCAGCAACAAGCAAGCCAAATAGCAGCTACAAATAAAATTACTAACTCTACCGCTCCAGTTACCATTGTAGTTAAAGATACAGAGAGTAAAACTACTCCGGCTACAAATACTAACAACTTTAACAGTAGAGTAAAAACAGCAGCTGATGGCAGAAGTTACATCATCATCACGGCAGGTGATACTCTATTCAGGATTTCGATTAACAGCAAAGTAGCAATCGATAAACTTAAACAAATTAATAATCTAAAAAATAATGAAGTTGTAACTGGCAGTAAATTTTTCCTAAATTAAAGAACCTAAAATAGCTGTTACACCCCTTATTTCATGCTGCGCATCATCAAGCTTCCCATCTACCACTCCAGAACTCCATTACTGGCTGTGAAGTATGATAAAATCTTGGCAAATTTATAAGGGTTTATAATGGCTATTCAGTGGTTTCCGGGGCATATGAATCGTGCGAAAAAAGCACTACAAGAATTAAGTGAAGAAATTGATATCGTCATTGAGTTGCTTGATGCGCGCGCACCCTTTTCCAGCTGTAACCCGCTAATTCAAAATATAATTCGTTTCAAGCGTAAAATCAGGATTCTCAATAAAAGTGATCTAGCCGACCCTGAAATTAGTAAAGTATGGCTAGATTATTTTAGTCAACAAGAAAACACCACAGCTATTTTAGGCGATAAAGACAATAAGAAGCAACGCGATAAAATAATTCGCTTATGCAAAGAGCTTGCGCCTGCACGTGGTACTAGTTTTGAAAAGCCTTTACGCGTGATGATTACCGGGATACCCAATGTTGGTAAATCAACCTTAATCAATCAACTTGTCGGCAAAAAAGCCGCTAAAACGGGCGATGTTCCTGCGGTTACCAAAGCTAATCAGCGACTTTATGTCAGTGATACTTTTGTAATTTTTGATACCCCAGGCATGATGTGGCAAAAAATCCGCTATCCACAAATTGGTTATAATCTAGCAATCTGTAATAGTATCGGGCGTAATGCTTTAGATGAAGAATTGGTAGCTCTCTACTTAGTAGAATTTTTACAGCAAAGCATTTATCGCGATTCTTTTGCTGCACGCTATAAATTAAAGCCAGAGCAGCTTGAGTTACATTATGATAAATTGCTTGACGTACTAGCTAATAAACGAGGCTGTATCATGTCTGGTGGCGTGATTGACCGCCAAAAAATCAGTGAAATTGTTATCCAAGATTTTCGTGATGGCAAAATCGGTAAAATTAGTTTGGAAACCCCTGAATTATGGGATAAGTGGATTAGCGAATTTGTCGAGGAAGAGGAACAATCTACTGCTGAAGAGGAAATGCATACTCGTCCAGAATATGAATACAATGAAGAAGAGCAAAAAACTACACGACCTAATCGGACAAGCGCAAAGAAGAAATAATAAGAATATAAGTACAGAGCTATTATTTATGGTCATTAATTATTTGATCAGATAAAGAAATTTAGACATTAGGAAAATACAGATGGAAAAACAAATTATACTAACTGGTGATCGCCCAACCGGACAACTACATATGGGGCATTATGTTGGTTCACTCGAAAACCGAGTTAAGCTCCAAGATAATCATCAGCAATTTATCATGATTGCTGACATGCAAGCACTAACTGATAATGCAGATAACCCAGAAAAAGTCCGGAGTAATGTAGTGGAAGTTGCGCTTGATTACCTCGCTGTCGGACTTGACCCTACCAAAACCACTATGTTTATCCAATCGGCAATTACTGAGTTATCCGAATTAACCATGTATTATCTGAATCTGGTTACGGTTGCTCGTTTACAACGTAACCCAACCGTTAAAAATGAAATGCAGCAAAAAGGTTTTGGTGCTGATGTGCCAGCCGGCTTTCTGATGTATCCAGTTAGTCAAGCAGCTGACATTACTGCATTTAAGGCAAAGATTGTCCCAGTTGGTGAAGACCAATTACCGGTAATTGAACAAACTAACGAAATCGTCCGTAAATTTAATAGTATCTACGGTGAAGTTCTAGTTGAGGCAGAAGGTTTATTATCAACTACCACCCGTCTTGCGGGACTTGATGGTAAAGCCAAAATGAGTAAATCATTGGATAATGCAATTTATCTTGCGGATGATGCTGATACACTCAAGAAAAAAGTAATGTCAATGTTTACTGATCCGGATCACTTACGCGTAGAAGACCCCGGTAAGGTTGAAGGAAATATGGTATTTGCCTATCTGGACGTATTTGGTCAAGATAAAGAGCATATCGCCGAACTTAAAGCACACTATCAGCGTGGTGGCTTAGGTGATGTAAAAGTAAAACGTTATTTACTGGAAATATTAGAAGCTAAATTTGCGCCGATTCGTGAGAAACGTGCAGAACTGGCTAAAGATAAAGCTGCGATTATGGCAATGCTTAAAGAGGGCTCACTGAAGGCTAAGGAAGTTGCAGCGACTACCCTTAGTGAAGTTAGACGAGCTATCGGAGTTCAATACTTCTAATGCCACAAAAGAAAAGATATTATCGTAAACTCTATAAATGGATCATTGCTGGGGTTAATCTATATAGCTTGATTGTTATTATCTCATTTATAGCAGTATTAGCATATGGGACTATTGGTAGTTACCTGATGCGTGATGAGTTTAGTGGTATCAAAAGCCTCAATGACTCATTCTACTATACGGTAGTTACTTACAGTACTCTTGGTGATGGAAATATTTATCCAGTTACCGAGCGAGCTAAATATCTGGTAATTACCATGGTCGTACTTGGCTTTGGTAATTTTGCCATGTTTGTCTCGGTAGTTTTTTATCAGGTTGTAAATCGCATCCAAAAAGCATTAAATAAACTTCACGGAGGGAAACTGCATATGAAAGATCACATTATCCTATGTGGTTACAGTGTACTTACTGAATTATTAATCAGTAAGTATAATAAAAGTAATATAAAATTTATTGTCCTTGATAATAGACCACATCCGGAATTACCAAATGAAGAAAATTTTCTGTTTGTAAACGTACCTAATCGGGCTGAAAGTCTAGCAAAAGCTAATATAGAATTCTGTAAAGCAGTAATAGCAACCTCATCACTCGATAGTGAAAATATACTTGCAGCAATCAATGCCAATAAGTTGCGTGAAGAATATGGAGCAAAGTTTAAAATTTTGGTACGGGTATTATATGAAGAAAATGCCGAACCAGCCAAACGCAATGGCGCTGATCATGTAATTTCGCCCACATTAATGGAAGCCACAGCAATTATTGGGTTATTATAAAAATAACCCAATAGCATAATTATCCTGTTTTGCTGCCATCCAGCTCCGCAAGAAGTGTCCCTAGCCTTTCTTCATCTATTAGCGTAACGCCCAATTCTCGTGCCTTTTCAAGCTTGCTCCCGGCATCTTCTCCTACAATCACATAATCAGTTTTTTTAGAAACACTGCCTGCAACTTTAGCTCCAAACTCTTCCAGTCTTGCCTTAATTTCATCACGTTTATGATTAACAAAACTCCCAGTAATAACATATGTTTTGCCAGTTACCTGTGGGTTAAAAAGATTTTTAGCAGCAAGCTCAGGATAGTTAACCCCCAATTGTTTTAATTCATCGATGACAATGCAATTATGCTCCTCCGCAAAGAAGTTCAAAATTGATTCGGCTACAACCTCACCAATATCATTTACTTGCATCAACTCTTCTTTTGTCGCCCGCAGTAGTTTATCTATCGAGCCAAATGCTTTTGCCAGATCTTTAGCTGAGGCTTCTCCTACATGACGAATTCCTAGCGCGTAAATTAGCCTAGGCAATGTAGTATTCTTACTATTATTAATCGCTTCAACAAGGTTCCTTGCGCTTTTTGCGGCAAATCGTTCAAGGCTAATTAATTGAATCTCAGTCAGACGAAAAATATCGGGAATGGAGTTAATTAACCTGGCATCAACCAATTGCTCAACAATTTTTTCGCCGAGCCCATCAATATTAAATGCCAACTTACTAGCAAAATGGGTTATCGCCTGCTTCTTTTGCGCTATACAATATAATCCCGCTGAACAGCGAATAATTGTTTCGCCTGACTCTTGCACTAGATGTGAACCACATGCCGGACAACTTAATGGCATGTGAAACACATCAAGCTCACGAGTTCTCGCTTCTGGGATACTTCTAACAATTTCAGGGATTACATCTCCTGCTCGTCTAACAATTACTTTATCGCCAATACGAATATCCTTGCGATGAATTTCTTCTTGATTATGAAGAGTTGCGTTAGTGACGACTACGCCAGCCACATTGACAGGTTTTATTCTTGCCACCGGAGTTAATGCCCCAGTGCGTCCAACCTGAACCTCAATATTTATAATTTCTGACTCAACCTCTTCAGCTGGAAATTTATGTGCAATAGCAAATCGGGGTGCACGTGAAACAAAGCCCAATCTTTTCTGTTCAGCAATACTATTAATCTTATAAACTACACCATCAATGCCAAATTCAAGGAGATTCCTTTTAGTAAGCATTTCCTCATAGTAGATAACCAATTCTTTTATACCAGATAATAATCGGCAATCGTTACTAATTGTAAACCCAAGCTTTTTAAGTAGCTCCAGCTCTTCATAAAAAGTATTACACTTTACCTCATCACTACATCTAGCAATTGAGTAGGCAAAAAAGCGCAATGGTCGCAGAGCCGTCATACTAGTATCTAGCTGACGTATCGTTCCTGCTGCAAGATTTCGCGGATTTGCATAAATCTTTTCGCCCTTCTGCTGCTGTTCAACATTTAATTTGATAAAATCTTCTGTTAGAATCAATATTTCACCACGCACTTCAATTATCTCAGATCGGGTAAGATCATTTGTAAAAGAAAGTGGAATATTACGTACTGTTTTTACATTTTGGGTAACATCCTCGCCAGTGTAACCATCACCGCGAGTTGCTGCTTTGGTTAGAACTCCATTTTCATAGATAAGACTAATTGCTACCCCATCAAATTTTGGCATAGCCACAAAATTAATTTGATCAATACCAACACCCAATTCTTTATCAACCCGTTCTGCAAATTGAAATAATTCTTTATGGCGTAATGATGATTCTACTTCATTCATCACTGAAAATACATTTGACAAAGAAAGCATGGGTAATTCATGTGTTATTTGACTAAAACCATCCAAAACTCTACCACCAACACGCTGAGTTGGGGTATCTGGCTGCACTAGATCAGGATATTTAAGCTCAAGTTCTTGTAACTCTTTAAATAGACGATCATATTCTTCATCACTAATTAGAGATTGGTCATAAGTATGATAATACAAGTTAAATTTATTTAAATCTGAGGTTAACTGGCTAATCTTTGCACCAACTGTTATTTCATTCTCATTCACAGTAAATAAATCCATGTTCCACCAACAAAAAACCTCACCAGATTGATGAGGTAGAAATTAAAATAATATGTATTAACCATCATTTTTAGGATACACATAATTAAACAAGAAGTCTAGTTTGCATTAATAATATCAGAACTAACCGTGAGAAAAATACTTCTCAATTAAACAATCTTTAATTTCTTGGCTAGCAAACGAGGCTTTTAACGCACTTATATTCATTTTAACTATATCATCTTCGTTAATTCCATATTTCTCGGCTAATAACCAGTATTCATTTGTCGTACTATTATTAAACATCAACCGATCATCTGGATTCAAAGCCAAACTTACACCATTATTAAACAGATGCATTACCGGATGCTGGTCTAACTCGCTGACAACACCAGTTCCAAGATTGCTCGATAAATTAATTTCAACATGAATACCTTCATTAATCATACGCTTGATAACTTCATTAACCAATCGCTCATCTTTATGATTAAGTATTTGACAAGCATGTCCAATCCGCAACGCCTTATTGTCCAAAGCCTCAATAATTGAAAAAATATCCCCAGCTTCACCTGCATGCACTGTTAATGGAATATTATGCTTATGAAGCAAATCTAAGGTGTTTTTTTGCCGAGACAATGGGAATCCAATATCCGCACCAGCAAAGTCAAAACCAACAACCTTTTCACCATAAAATTCTACACAGAGTTTTGCAAGCTCAAAATTGATCTCGTCAGTGAAATTTCTGATTCCACAGATAAGGATACCGTACTCAATTCCAAAATCACGCTTGCCTTGCTCCATCCCTAGAATAATGCTATCCATAACTTCGCTATAACTTAAACCCTGCTGAAGATGTAGGAATGGGCAAAACCTACTTTCTACATAAATTACATTGTCATTGGCAAAATCAGCCATCATTTCATAGGCAACTCGGCGTAGAGATTCAGGAGTTTGCATCACTGAACATGATACACTAAAAGCATTAAGACAGCGAAATAAATCTTTAGCAACTGATTCATTATAAAACCATTCTGCTAATTTCTCCGGCTCGCTAATGGGTAAATCAATATGCTGCTGGTTTGCAAGTTCAACAATTGTTGTGGCTCGTAGCCCACCATCAAGATGATCGTGTAACACGACTTTGGGCATACTACGAATTTCACTAAATGACAACATCATTACTTTCCTAGCCATTAACTCTGAAGTTTCAGAAGCTGGCTAACGCAATATTAGCTTTTTACTTGTTTATTATGGGAATACACGCATAATTAATGCTGACCCCAGCTGTACACCCTGACGATTCATATTATTAATGTACACATTTACCTGCTTAACTAGAGTATTATAATCCTTCTCAGCAAGTACCAGTTTGTTATTTGTGAGTAATCTTGACTCAAAAATCTGCATATAATCTTCAGCAAAATCAAAAATACTTTCAACTGCAAGCATTGGATATTCTAAATGTTGTAATTTAGCATTAATTGAAAGAAGCTGGTACGATGATTTTAGATTTAATGGTTTATCAAATTCATCACCAATACGGAACAAAGTTCTGCCATTTTCTATTTTCTCAAAATAACCATGATTAAAACTAAAACCCTTACTATCAAAATATTTCTGCAAATGACGAAACTCAAGCTTATCTTTATTCACTAGATACAAGGCAAGCTCAAGTTCAACATTATTTAATCCCTTCAATTGTTGCTGAAGTTTTCTGATTTGTAACTCTGAATCCGTTTGTCGGATATGAGCTTCATGATGAAGAGCAAATTTGGCTAATTCATTATAAATGTTGTTTAATTGCAAATCATTGACCACGCCTTCGTTATCAACTAGCGTTAAAACCAGTTTTAAGCCCCGGACAATATACTTATTTCCCGCCTGATAGATTTGCCAACCACCACTTTTATCAAGAACAAAGAAAACATAACTTTTAGTAATATACTGGCTAATGTCCGGTAACATTTTAATTTTCACTGCTTTAGGAAAAGTTATGTCAATGACATGATCAAGTTCACGCTCAACAATATTTGCATATGGAAACTCTATCTTGTCATAATCTATAAAATCAATGTCTTTTGGCTGTTTTATAACTTCACTATCATTTAATAATGGATCAAACGCCATTTCTGCCTGTTCAAGTTTATCCTGCTCATGGATTACACGATCTTCAACCGAACTCTTAAATGCTGAAATTTCATTTGCCTGATTATCAAAAATCAATCCCTGATCGTGTTTGATCACATCATCAGCAGCCTGATTAAAATTTGCTTCGATAATTTTCTTAAATTTATGCTCTTGATAAATATAATAAACTATTATTGCTAAAACTATTACCGCAATAATAACGACTATACTAAGCTGTACTTCATTCATTAATATTTTCCTCAATTATGCTTCTAATTAATCGAAATAGTTTGGTGTAATTCCGGTTCTGATTTGCCTGCTGCTCTTTACGCACCTGCCGTATCAAAATTCGCAACTCAGCAATATCCGGGATGGGGAACTCAAGTGCAAACTGGGTTAAACTTTCATCGCTAGACAATAATTTGTCACGCCATGATTCGCTTAAATGAAATACTTGAGTGGACTTTAAAGATTCGCCATTTAGATCCGCCAATTTGTTGACTATAGGTTCTGCGTCAATTTTTCGCATCAATTTACCAATGTACTGATATTGCCTACGTAATGCACCATTAGAATTTATCTGCTGCGCATGTTTTACTGCTTCAAGCAGCTCCGGAGGTAATTCCAGTTTTTTTAATTTGTCTTTTGGTAGCTTCACCAATTCTATTCCTAAATCCTGAAGCTCTTCCATCTGGGCTTTACGCTTGGTTTTACTTAGCGGATCCAAAAGCTCTTCTTCATTTAGATTTGTATTTTTTTGATTCATATAGCTTATAAGTTATTTAACTTCAACCATTATATTACTATATTTTCACATTGAAAAATCCAATTAAATATATGAAAAATGAATAATTTCAAAAAATTACCACTATTAATTGGCAAATACGTAGATGAAAACTATAGCTATATGACTAGACAAATAAGTTGAATCCGCATAAACATATTGATTTTGATAGCAGTCAGCCCACTTCTACTAAAGCACGCCAAAGTAGTTGCGGTTATATGAATCATTCCAGAAGTGATACTCCCAAATAACGCAGTTGGTAAACGCATCGAGCATCTTTATCCGTGTACTTTCACTAGCAGCAACATATAATTCATCAGCAATCGTTATTGCCCGCCTAACCCCAGCTTCAAATTCACTACTCGCATAGTTATCTATCCAAAGCTGGTAGGGATTCCCTTCCGCTGAATATTTATGAATATGGCAACCTACTTGATGATAAACCCAAAAACAAGGTAAGACTGCTGCAACACCTACTTCAACTGCTTCACCTTTCGCTGTAGCGTTCAGATAACTGGTATAACCGATACAGGCGTTTGAGATTGATTTATCAATTGCCCTCACTTCGCTAAATTGCTTCCGAAAAGAACTATGTACCACTTCCTGTTCAGCAATAAAGGCACCTTTGGCAAAATCGATAAATTCAAGAATATGCTCGTTCAATTCAAGTCTGGAAGCTATTGTTGCTAGCGATTTGGCATATTCTTTCAGATAGATTGAGTCTTGTTCGATATAGTACATGAATTTATCTTTTCCTAATGTACCTTGCGATAACTCCTGATTAAACGGATGATTCAGAATCTTTGCATAATTATGCTCACTTTGTTGCCATGCCAACTGTGAAAATTTCATTATATTGCCACCTTCTCTGCTAGATTCTGCTTCCAGATCGCATGAAAATGGTTTACTGGTCCATGTCCTTTACCAATCGCCTCATACTGAAAGCTCAAAATTGCCTGAGTAATATATTCCTTGGCATTACTACAGCTAGTTACTAATGAATCTCCCCGTGCGAGCCCACTAGCAATTGCCGCCGATAATGTACAACCAGTACCATGTGTGTTTTTACTTTTGATCCTTCTAGATATAAACCACTGGTATTTATCTTCGGTAAATAATAAATCCTGGCACATACCTCCCTCCATGTGCCCACCTTTAAGAAAAACTGCCTCGACCCCAGTTTCAAGGATTTGTCTGGCAGCATCCAGCATTGCCTCTTGGGTATTAATTTTATGTCCAAATAAAACCTCCGCTTCATCAGTATTTGGCGTAACAACCGTTGCTAATGGCAGGATTTTTTCTTTCAAAGTGCTAACCGCTTCTGGAAGTAGTAGCATATCACCACTTTTGGCAACCATTACCGGATCTACAACTACTGGTATTCCTTTCGCATTTTGCTTTAGATACTGAGCTACTAGATTGACTATTTCACTATTAAATAACATTCCAATCTTTATAACATCCGGAGTAATATCAGAAAATATGCTATCTAGCTGCTCTTCAATTGCTGTTAAGGGAATTGAATAACAATTACTCACACCACAAGTATTCTGTATTGGTAATGCAGTTAATACACTCATTCCATAACAGCCCAATGCTGAAAAAGTCTTTAAATCAGCCTGTATCCCCGCACCACCGGAAGCATCAAATCCAGCAATAGTTAATGCTTTAGCTAACATGATTATTTAACCTTTCCTAATTTATCATTTATAAAATCCCAATCGGGCGCGAAAAGACTATCGATAAACTCAGTCCTAAATTTTGCTGGCTTATCAGCTCTACGCCGTGCATCCTCTGCAACTAAAGTATAAAATGCTATGGCTATATTTGTCGCGAGAAAATAATCCTTCTCGACCGCGGCAAAGGCAGCAATTACGGCACCAAGAGCACAGCCCATCCCGCTAACTTTAGTCATCAATTCAGTACCATAACTACTCTCACTGGCTTGATCAACTCCAATGATATAATCAGTTTCACCACTTATCGCGATAATAGATTTATACTTATTTGCAAGAGATTTAGCGCTTTCAATAGCATCTTGCGACTGACGACTAGATTCGACACCATGAGTAACTACATCATTCCGCACTAATGCCATAATTTCACTAGAGTTGCCGCGGATAATATTCGCATACTGACTCAGCTCAACTGCACTATTAGTACGAATCTGGCTAGCACCAGCACCAACCGGATCAAGAATGACAGGCTTATTCTTTGCATTGGCATCTTTAGTTGCATATTTAGCAATATTTATAAATTGATTATCAAGCGTCCCAATATTTATATTTATTGCACCGGAAATTGACACTAGTTCAGCAACCTCATCAATTGAAGAAGACATAATTGGCGCAGCACCTAAAGCCAATAAAACATTTGCCATAAAATCTTGTGTAACTGAGTTGGTCAGATTTAAAACAACTGGTTTGGTGTTGACTAACTTTTGATGTAATCTATAAATATCTGCATAATCTATCATCCAGATTCTCCTCTAAAATTACTTTTATAACTATTTAATTTATCTAGCTTGATTTATAAGGTTTTGAATATATAATTCCGGATTTTTAGCTTCGTGAATAGCACTGATTAGTGCAATACCAGCAACTCCAGTAGCATAGACCTGACTCACATTAGTAAGATTAATTCCACCAATTGCGATAACGGGATGTCTGGATTCTTGACAAAACTGTTTTAATCCGTCGATACCCCAGATAGTCCTGAGATTTTTTTTGGTATTAGTAGGAAAGATACTACTTGCTGCTACATAATTAAGATAATCAAGTTGATTAGCGCTCAAAAGCTCACTCATCGATTCAATCGATAAACCGATAATTTTATCTTGCCCGATTAATGCCCTAACTAATTCAGGATTAGCATCTGTCTGCCCGAGATGAATACCGTCTGCATCAAGTTCCAGCATTAGTTTGAAATCATCATTGACTATTAGAGAAGCATCATAGTTTGAGAGAACGGCTTTTAATTCCCGCCCAAAAGATAGTAGATCAGGATAAGCCCAGTTTTTCTGACGTAACTGGAGATGAGTTATACCACTTTTGGCACAAATTTCGATAAATTTAAGATACTTATCATCAGGAAAAACCTGACAATTAGTCAATAGATGAATTTGAATTGTATTATGAGCACTCATTTTGCACTTTTCTTACAAAATAAGCGTAAAAAGGATAATATTGTGAATTAGCCTCCCTACGCTGGTATTAGCCAGAATCAGGTTCAAAGGGTTAAGGAATTATCCTCTCTCAGCAACTAGATTGTTGCACCCCCGCTAGAATTTGCAGGATTATAACATAAAAAAAGCAACCATAAAGATGTTTACCATGGTAGGCGTGTTGCTGAAGCTATAAGAGACTGGTTAACGTTTACTGTGGCAGTATAATAATGATTACTACTATTTTCAATGAAAGCCATAGAAGTTGTAACTAGTGGGTTACTGGTTTCTAGCATCATCCCTCGGACGCAATCGCCAGAACTGTGTAGTTCACTCCAATTAGTATTATTTGCATAGCTGGCATTATAGCTTAAATTATAATGTTTATAAGCATCACTCGGTGGTAGATGATCTGAACCTGTTTCATAGCCCCATAGCCCAAAACCGAGAAGTAACTGCGTTGTCTCTGAAGGAAGTAAATAAATAAGCATGCTACTTTTTTCTTCTACCACTTGTGGTGTAACTCTCACATGAAAACTGGAATTAGCTTTAATAACTTGCTGATTTAAAAATTGCACCTCATCTCCACAATCCTTACTGTCCTTCTGCCCTTCAAGCTGACAATCAAAGTGGTAACTATCTGTTACAGATATAGTGTAAGCCGCAGAAGTATTATTATTAATAGTCAGATAAATATCTGGAGTAGCGAAAACATGTGTAATACCAAATATACCTAACAGCAGCAAAATCTTTTTCATGACTCATCACCTTTAAAATAAATTTATTAATAAGCTTATTTTACACTTAGATACACTATTAAAAAACCGTCCAAAATGGACGGGAACAACGCAAAGGGTAGTTTTTAGATAGAAGATTTACTACCCCTGATTTTTACAATTACAAATTTGGATATAACCTAATCACCCTAATACAACAAAATTAATTATTGAAGTGATACTAGTGTAGATACTGCAATTCCAATTGGAATATATGGTGTTGAATAACCATAAAGCCCATCTGCCATACTCAAATTACACTGAACTAGTGGACTATTTCCAGATCCTTCGGCACACAGCGCAACACTAGTACCTAACTGAGCCCCATTATACCCCCAGTTAAGTGGAAAAACTGTTTGCTGATAACTACCTATCCCTACCGGACCAGCAAATACATTTTCCCCAGAGCTGGTTTGTCCTTGCTGCGGCTGGCAATTTGCCAATAAGCCACTTTCAGTTAGTTGACAAGCTACCATATTGGCATTATTTTGTTGACCAGGATCAGTTATGTAAGCATAGCCATTAGTAATGGTCATCATCCTTGGATCAACTAAACTGCCTGTTCCATTACTGTTGGGGGCATTACTTACTCTTAGACTATCTGGAATAAGGCTGCCATCCGCATTTAAACCAATAACATTAACTACATCAGTCGCACCGGATACTCCGTATAACATCTGATTTGCCGCAATTAGACTAAAGTCTGTATTACTAGCCGAATAAACCGAGCTATAAAGCATACAACTGTCTGCACTTAACTCACCTTTAGCACCGATCTGACATGCCATAATTGATGCTTTACTCTGTTCTCCCAATCCAAATGTTGGAAAATACAAAGTATTATTAGATACGGCAGGTTGGAAAGCTCTTAGTGCTTGGGGATTAAGTTCACTAGTAGTATATACGTTACATTGATCAAATTGACCATTAGACTCTATCGCGCAGCTAACTATCTGTGAAGCAGCTAAAGGGTTACTTCCTTTATCCAAACTGATAAATGCATAATTATTATTAATTACTATCCCTACTGGCGACCCCCCATTTAAAAGCGGGTTATATCCATAATCAGTTCCAGTAGCAACAGTAGTATTGGCTGTAGTCGGACGCATAACTGAACATATACCAAAATTGTTTTGAGCTTGAATAAATGGACATACCGAAATATCTCCAGAGCCCTGATTTAAAATAAAAGCTGTCGGATTAGTTACTGGTGCTGTGCTTCCACCAGAAGATCCACCACTATTGCAACCTGCAATAATTAGTGGAAAAGCACATAAACTTAAAATTATGACATTACGTTTTACTAACATCTGATTTCCTTTAAAATTAAACTAAATTTGCTAAATTAGCTATCTACTAGAGCTCAATTGAAAAATAAACCCAACACGAGCCTTTTGACTGATTCAGTCCTATTCCTCCTTCACCAATTTGCAAACTTTAATGAAATAACACTAACTGATTCCAATGATTAACTCCTGGATCAAATACCTTAATTTCTCCATAATTCGTCCCAGCAAGAATATATGGAACTCCATTTCCTTTAGGTGTTAGATCTTCATTTAACGGCCAATAAACTCTCATTGAAGTAACTGCATTATCAGTTCCCCAATCTCCATTATCACTTGTAACACCAAAGTTTGTCCAAGTATGACTGTCATAATAATAAACTTCCGCCGCATTTTTATTACTATTATTAGTAGCAATCACAACTTGCGGATCACCTGATGATGGCCAATATGCTTGAAGATCTAAAATAGTATTACCTTCAATAGCTTTGCCATTTGCAACATGCTCAATATTACCCTTGTTATCGTCTCTTACTAGGTTAAACCAGCTATTACGACTAGGATCATAATACTTAACCTCAGCATAGTTTGTACCAACTAAAATTCGTGGAATACAATTTTGCCCACACCAAGCAACTTGCATAGCAGTAACAGCATTATCAACGCCCCAATCTCCTTGATGAGTCTTAATCCCAAAATTGTTCCACACCTGACCATTGTAGTAATAGACTTCAGCCCCATTTGCACCACTATTATTTGTACCTAGCATTATCTGTGGATCACCACTTATATTCCAATCAACAGACATTACACCTATAGCATCACCCTCAATAGCTCTACCATTGACAACATTTTCAATATTACCTTTATCATCGTCCCTTACCAGATTAAACCAGTTGTTACGGCTAGGATCATAGTACTTCACTTCACCAAAGTTAGTAGCTGCTACAATATAAGGTGCAGAGCTATCTGGAGTCTCATAACCATAACGATCCCATGAAACATTTAATTGAGTAACGCTATTTCCTTTACCCCAGTCACCGTGTCCAGTTGTAATCCCAAAATTTGTCCACGAATGACCATTATAATAATAAACTTCCGCACCATTCTCACCATTGTTATCACTACCCAAAACTATTTTTGGATCATCACCATTACTTGGCCATAATACTGACATAGCAGTAACTGTATTAGTTAGTTCATTATTTGAATTAACATAGTTAATGTCTCCTTTATGGGCTTGATCCATTAGATCACTCCACTGATTTTTAGCAGGATCATAGTACCTAACTTTTCCATACTTGGTAACAATAACCATATACGGTGTAATTCCTGCTACGCTTAAGCCATTTGCATTTGCATATTTAATCGTTCTATCCCAAGAAACTGAAGTCTGAACAATCTCATCATAAACTTTTGTGTCTGATATATCATTCCATAAATTACCATTAAAATCATGAACTACTGAAGAGTTACCAAATTTTCCAGCTCCATCAACGTTAAATCCTCCAGTTGATAATATCAAGGGACATTTAACACCCTCAAGCTGTGGACCAATCCCCAAATAGTTTATATGTTGGTAGCCATCATGTCTTGTAACCATATTAGCAATCGCATGATAAATACCATCAGTAAAAGCAGTTACGAGTCCACCAAGATTGGCGAACATAATGGAACCAATCCCCTCCATTACAAATTGTGCCACCTCTGAAATAAACACATTCTCAAGTGAACCTCGCACTAATAGTCCATATATAGGGACTGAATAAATACCAGTAGATGCACCGTAAACTATTTCATACTGTTGTGCATCTGGAAGGGTATCGCTTTTTAACGATTGCTTTTTATTAAGATTTTGATTAATTGCTATACTAGGAGATTGAACACTGCTTATAGAGTTTGATTGCCCACTGTTACATCCCAATAAAATGGAAGATACTAAAAGGGAGCTGATTAATGTTTTAATTTTCATAGACACTTTCCTTAAAAATATGTACTTCTTAGCTAAAATTATTTGGTTCAATAGCATATTCTAGATTAAATTACCAAGTTTAAGAACCGTCCAAATTGGACGGTTCACAAAACTCTTTTACAAAAATAGCTAGAAGATAAAGGTAGTAGATCTGGAAAATTTTCTATTTTGCTATTTCCCAGATATTATGAAAGTTATAATTAATCTTACCTAGAAAAAGCAACCATAAAAATGGTTGCTTTACTAAGAATTAGATTTATTTCACTAAAGTCCAAGCCATAGACCACGCAGAACCCGTTCCAGGGGCATATGCAAAGGCAGCACCATTACACCAACCACTAAAAGGCCAAGGTTTACATTGATAAACTTTACCATCACTACCAATTACCCTTGTTCCTGCGGCATATGAACCAATACCACTTGGATATTTAGCATATCCTGGCGTTGGCGTAGGCGTAGGCGTAGGCGTTGGCGTAGGCGTTGGCGTTGGCGTTGGCGTAGGCGTTGGCGTTGGCGTAGGCGTTGGCGTAGGCGTAGGCGTTGGCGTAGGCGTAGGCGTAGGCGTAGGCGTAGGCGTAGGCGTAGGCGTAGGCGTAGGCGTTGGCGTAGGCGTTGGCGTAGGCGTTGGCGTAGGCGTAGGCGTAGGCGTAGGCGTAGGCGTTGGCGTAGGCGTTGGCGTAGGCGTTGGCGTAGGCGTAGGCGTTGGCGTAGGCGTAGGCGTAGGCGTTGGCGTTGGCGTAGGCGTAGGCGTAGGCGTTGGCGTGCAATTACCAATTACTTTCCATACTTTTCCTGAGCCAGCGGCTCCGCTGTTACTAGCAGGATTTTCTCCCTGAGTCCACCACTGCGCCTCATAAATCACTCCATTATGAGATACTCGTGTTCCACCAGTATATGTAGCTGTGCTACTCCAAGCTATAGTGGTACAAGTATTTCCACCACCTCCACCAGTTCCACTTCCCTGAGTATTAGTCCCAAGTTTACCTACAGCTGCCATATATAATGACAAACTAGCATCAGCCGATTTATAGGCATCATTGTGAATATCCCAGAACCAAACACCGCCCAATTTATATGGTGTAACCAGTTTATCAATTTTCTGGGTAACTGTCTTAGGAGTATCATAGCTAAATACAGAATAACCATTATATTTAGCATTTGGATTAATTGTAACTGCATTTCCCGCTACTGGAGATTTAACTACATTATATCCCTGATCATATGCCCAAGCATGCCCGACGCCCAGATCCTTACTGTCACCAGCAATCTCAACAAAAAATAACTCTGCTGGCAATGGCTGCCCAAACAAACCGCGGTTATCAGTTTTAGTTGGAACTGACTTCGGTGCTGGACAATAATTTACAGATAATTTACCTTCCTTCTGTAACATACAGTTATAACTATAAACACCCGTATTATCAACCATTCCACCTGCTGGATAATAAGCCTCAGCGTTTGGCGCATCAGTAAACAGCATCGGATAATATACTTCCAGACCAATTTTTGTCGGATCCATATTGCCAAGATAACCATAATTATTGCTAGAAGATGGTTTATCAACAACCTGCATTTGACGAGTATAGTTTGGTGAACCAAGTACAATTCGACGCGAGTCCACCCCAGAATCTAGTAAATAATTAATCGCAATAGCTACTTCCCCAGCAGGAGCCTGATCCATGGCCTTCATCAGATTTGGATCAGCAGCATCAAATTGCCCGTGTACATCAAAGGCCATTAAATCAATCCAGTCAAAAGTATCTTTCAGATTAGACCAGTTAATTGCATTATTACCTGTCATTTTAGCTGGTACCACTGGCAATGCCACTGTCAGAACTTTTGTTTTACCCGTATCTGCCTTAACTTTCTCAACACGATTGCGTAATTCTTTAACTAAAGCCTCAAAAAACGCTGGCTCTTGAGCTAGATTTGATTGGACAGAGCCATTATGACCATAGCCTGGATATTCCCAATCAATATTAATCCCGTCGAATTGTGGATACGCTGAGCCACCAGATAGGCTTAATGTACCACGTAACAATTTTTCACAAGAATCGAGAAATGCTTTAGCTGCTGCAGAATTAATATTATATTGTGCATCTTTAGCAAACTGGCTAAAGCGTGCCGTATATGACCAGCCACCAACCGAGGCAATTAACAATGTACCACTATTATTAGCCTTATAACGGTTTAGCTCATTATAATTTAGCTGGGCAATATTTGCTTCATACGCATTATCTGGATCACCAATGGTACCATTTGCCTGATTAGCCCAACCAGAACCAATTGCTCCACCACCATAGCCCTGAGTACTTGCACTATCTGAACTTACCTTCGGTGCAAAAAAAGCATAGCTGATATAACTTGGGGCTTTCTGATCAAATATATCTAGGTGCTTAACACTACCAATTGCCTCACCCGACACATCCGAATTACGCCATACATTCCAGTTAGTAAAATAACTACCAGTCCAAGTACCATCAGGAGTTACCAATGCACCAGCAGGTGTCGGCGTAGGAGTTGGAGCAGGTGTAGGAGCTGGGGTATTACCGCCCGTATTAGTCCCAAGCTTATTAGTGGCGGCAAGGTATAATGATCGACTTGCATCTGCGGATTTATAGGCATCATTATGGATATCCCAGAACCACATCCCTCCTAGATTAAGCGGCTTGATTAATTTGTCAATTTTCTGCTCAACAACCGTTGGAGTATCATAACTAAATACCGAATAACCATTATATTTTGAACTAACATTAACAGTAACCGCATTACCTGCAGCAGGAGATTTTACTACGTTGAATGCATCATCATAAGCCCAAGCATGTGATACACCGAGATCCTTACTATCACCTGCAATTTCGGTAAAATATAATTTAGCTGGCAATGGTTGACCAAATAATCCACGATTATCTGTTTTGGTTGGGACAGTATCTGGTGCCGGACAATAATTAGCTGATAATAAGCCCTGTTTCTGTAACATACAGTTATAACTATAAACTCCAGTATTATCAACCATTCCACCTGCTGGATAATAATCTTCCGCATTTGGTGCATCGGTAAACAACATTGGTTTGTAGACAGTTAGACCAATCGCAACTGGATCCATATTTTTTGAATCACCGTAACCATAATTATTAGTATTTGATGGTTTATTTTTTACTAGCATTTGACGGGTGTAAGTTGGATCGCCAAGAACAATTCTACGCGAGTCAACACCAGCAGTATTAACCAAATAGTCAATTGCAGCCTTGAGTTCACCTGCTGGAGCCTGATCAATAGATGTCATAAGATTGCTATCTGCCGCATCAAATTGCCCATGTGCATCAAAGCCCATCAAATCAATCCAGTCAAAGGTATTTTTTAGATCTGACCAATTGATCGCGTTATTACCAGTCATTTTTGCAGGTACAATCGGCAGTGCTACGGTTAATACTTTCACTTCACCAGTATCAGCTTTTACTTTATTTACGCGGTTACGCAATTCTTTCATTAAAGCCGCAAAAAATGCTGGCTCTTTGGAAAGCGCGGACTGCGCTGTAGCATTATGCCCATAACCAGGATATTCCCAGTCTATATTTAAACCATCGAACTTTGGATAAGCCGCACCATTTGGAAGTGTTAGAGTACCACGCAGTAATTTTTCAGAAGAATCAAGGAAGCTTTTAGCGACTGTAGAATTAACATCATAATTGGCATCTTTGGCGAACTGGCTAAACCGTGCCGTATATGACCAGCCACCAACTGAAGCAATGACAAGCGTACTACTATTTTGTGATTTGAATTTGGTTAATTCAGCATAATTAGCTTCTGCCTTATCCTTTTCGTATGCATTATCCAAATCACCTATCGTACCATTAGACTGAGATGCCCAACCAGAACCAATTGCTCCGCCGCCATAACCAACAGTTGAAGCGGTATCAGTACTTACCTTTGGAGCAAAGAATGAATAGGAAATAAAACTCGGTGCTTTAATATCAAAAACATCAATATGCTTGGTTTTGCCAATTTCTTCACCACTTACTTTTGAAGCACGCCATTGATTCCAGTTAGTAAAATAAGCACCAACCCAGCTACCATCAGGTGTAATCAAATCAGTTGAATTGATAGCCTTTGCGCTAACTACCCCGGTCGGAGTGGTAGTACCAGTAGCTGTAACATTACCACTATTACATCCAATTAAAACTAATGTAGATAAACTTGCTGCAATTATTTTCTTTTTCATTTACAAACTTCCCTCTTATTAAATTAAAGATTGGCTTTTGTCGCCATGACTGAATTGTAAAATGAAAATGCAGATTCTTAAAATAGCTATTACCGTATAAAACTTATGCAATTTTTTATAAAAAAATAGCTCATGCCTAGATCACAAGGGAGCTTTCTTAACCAAATCCATTATTTTTCCATATAAATTCTGACTTCGATTATTGAAGCGAAATTCGCATTCTTTAAGATGTAGATAAAAGCTTTGTTTAGCTACTCCGCGAAACTTCATTAATCGCATTTGTGAAAAGCTCCAGAAACTTTTTATACTATTAATATGATTCATATAGCCATTTATGCCTTTATTAGTCTGATTTATTCGAAAATATCTGTTTTTACCAATTTCAATCAGACCATCAAAATCATACCAATAGTTTATCGAATAATCAATTGCCTCCCAGGGTGCTATGCCGCGCACAACATCGCGAAATTTTATACTGTAGTCTTCACTTACCATCTCGGTATGAATCTTGTCACTACTCTTAAATAAACCAAAAATTAGTCCATCATTCCTTGTTTGAAGTCCACTAGCATAATCAAGCATGTTAGTACTGATACTACTTTCCATAGGTTTTTTAGGAGGTAACTCCTCTTCACAATATTCAGCAATCCGCTGGCGAAGAAGGTTTAAATAGCGCCCGACTGTATTGCGATTAAGTCCTGATAATTCAGCAATCTGTAGCCCATCAAGATCAAGAGCAAAATAACGGATTATTTCCTTAAACTTACTATCCGAAATTTTGGCATGTTTAACATATCGATTACTCATAATAAATCCCCTTCCTGACACACTTTAATTCTAACCACTCAATAAAACTAGATACCTAGCTATATTTCACAGTACGTCATGTAAAATTTATAAAGAAGCTTTTAGGCATGACCATATTAAATAACAAAAGACTATCTGACTATCCTGAGCAGTCAAGTAGTATATTTGTAACAAATTACAACATAAGACCTATACCCCAAGCTAACGTTTTAAAAATTTACTTAGTAATTGTACTTAATTTATAATATTTTGCTAACCGTCCAAAAATGACGGTTGTGTATTCTTTTGTTTAATAGTATGAATATATGGCGCGAGGACAACAGGTTCCTGTCAGGCAATAGCTCTAGAAGTAGCATAGCCAACCATATTAAGTAGAGTGAATATTTAAAGATAAATTAAAATACAGCTAGATACGAGATCTGAGGTAGCTAAAGGGAAGTTTGGTTGTGATTTTGTTCCAAAAAATATTTTTTGATTTGAGTTTTTATATTATTCGTAGTAGTAGTATAATTCAAAGCCTTCTAGAATTAGAATTTGTTAAATTTTTGGAAAACTATTGCAAAACTAATTAAAATTTGGAATTATTATAATTCCGAAATAATCATTGTATCGTCAAGGGCATAGCTACCAACTCTAAGTAACTCACGTGGAACAAATAAGTGATATTTAAGTTTAATTGCCTTTTCTATTAAGTGGTTCTTAGTCTTTACCGCAAAAATATATTTAAGATTTTCGAGATGATCATTCACTCGCCCCGCCGAAATTTTATGCCCCAAAGTTGTCAAAATTGATGCAATCTCACTATATGAGTATTTATTCACATAAAAAAACAATACAATATGCTGGCGTGGAGTCAGTTCATATTTCAACTGCTCGCCTATAGGGTCTTCCATTACTTCCAAATCAATACTGTTAATTTTATAAATAATATCCAGAACATTTGGCAACATAAAAGGACGAACCACACCCAAAATCCCAACAAAACCATTAGTTGAAGGATTAATAATTGGCCGTTTTCGGATTAATCCGATATGTTTATATATATCAACATATAAATAATTCTGAGCTTTTAAACTGGTTTTAATTAATTCATCCTGAGCGTCAACTAGATTCACCAAGCTAGTGTCCATCTTCTGTTTTGCGCTATTTGCCCCATGAATTAAATCTTTTGCTATCGAACCATTTGGATTGAGCCCATCTTTATATGCGTTTGAGACATAGCGAAAAATGAAATCACTGTCTTTTATAAATACTACTTCTTTACAGATGCCATTGTAAATAACATCTGCTGATTGACAGTATAACTCAAAGAAATCGGCATCAGATAGGTTTTGCTTACTATATTCCATATTTTGTATAATGCTCAAAATTTATAAGAAAAATATTCAACGATGCTAATTATACTAAAAATAATGTAATAACTTTTAAAAATTACATATTTTATGCTTTAGCTTTATTTTATATAAATACCCCAAGCAAACCTAGGGCACCCTATTGAACTAAAAATATTAGATTTCCTTTTTTTACAATAAACAATCGATATAACAGAATCGGGATTTTTATATTATTCCGCAATCCCGATTCTGAGGATCTCTACCATAAAAGTTTATGCACATGTATCTTATATTATTATTGATACTATTAAAATATAGGTGCATCCCATAGTCGTCTATGATTGATGACAAAGGTTCATTTTCATCAACATCTCCATATATCCAATTAGTATCTCTTGTGGCAGTTACAAATTCACCACATCCATGGCCACATGTCTTAATAAACTCTAATTTAGGGTTTCTGACCCATAATGGGATGAAAATCTCTCCACGTTTCCAAGGCTCTATTACTCCCTCAGTCGGAAACCTCATAACATCTTCCTTCCCTGTTGGTGTAATGTATGTAAGCTTAACATGTATATCAAGATTATCCCCATTATTTTCAGTTCTAATCTGTACGGGCTGGTTATTTGCTAGGAAGTTATAAAACTTAACGGGTACTGAAGCTGAAAAAGATTGATATTTTTCTTCAAATGAAACCTTTAATTCTAATCTACCCTTAATTTCCATTCCAACAGCATATGAATCTGCTCTCGGATCAAACTCAATTTTGATAGTACATTTATCATTCTTTTCTTTTATTGTACACCCTTTACTATCCAGTACTTCCGGAAGTATAGTATTACCCCCAACAATTGGAGTTACTACATATGGATATATTTTTTCTTCAGCTTCAAAGACATCCATATCTTTAACATCTATTTCCCAGACGAATTTATAGGAGTCTTTGATACTAGGGTCATGCTCCTCTGCATTTTGGGGGTATTTAATTGTAGAAATAAGAACATCATCAACTCCAAATGTACCTTTGAATGGAAGAGGACAGGAATTGTCAATAAAACAGGGGTCTACTGGATTAGTAATTGTGCCAACACCATCTCCATGGTCATTTTGACCTACATAGTAAATTGTAGTATTTGCATTGAACTTTTGTTCCTTTCCAAAATATTCAATATTTAAATTTGATTTGCCAGTCATATCCTTAATAGCGCTAACTCCAATTACGTTGATTAAGGCATTTTCACGCTGAGATGGCTCAATATTTTCTATATGAATTGACTCATAAATAGCTAAATTGTTACCTAAGTTTATATTAATTTTATAAGCAGATACATTACCACTGTTCCATAAGGTAGTATACACATGATTAACTCCCTTAGCTCTATCTATAGTTAGCCCATGTGAGATAAGTAAATTCGAGTACTCACCTTTTACCACTGTCAAGCTTTCACTGGCAGAGGATCTGAGAATACCACCGTTAAAACCAGACACACTAGCTATAAATTTTAACGTAGAACTTTCTACATAACCACTTAAAAGGTAAGTACATCCACCTCGTTGTTCTGATTTATTTGATTCACAAATTATTTGTCCGCCATTATTTTTAAACTCATCAAATTCCCCCCTGATAGCTAAAGGTATAGCAATATTATATCGACCATCAGTAGTGACAACTTTACCAAAGTCACCTACAAAATTAACCCCATTCTGAAAACTAATTTTGTTGCTCATCCGAATCAATTTTCTTAACGTATGAAAATTGGAATACTCATCTTCCAATTTAACTGTAAGAACAACATCAACAGATCTATTTGCCTGAGGTGTAAGTTTAAGATTACATTTACTTGCTGCAGCTAATTTGGTGCAATCAATTGTATTTACCTTTAATAAATTAGATTGATCTAGCAAATCTTTTACATTTGTAACTCTCACGGATGTCAAAGAATAACGCTGATTGCTATAATTGTTAATCCGTAAAATATAGGACGCAGATTCTTGAAGTATTGGTAAAACCCCAAAATCATCTAACACTAAAGAATTAGAGACATCAACTTCTCCTTGAACGTATTCAGCTTGATTCGTAGAAGTTATGCCACTACTACACGCTACAAGTACCAATATGCTTAACAATATAAAATAATTAGATATATTTTTCATTTATAGAATCCTTTTTATTTTGTAATTTTATAAATTACACTTTGAATTTACAGGAGATATTCTAAATAAAAAGGACGAGTTAGTAAAAGTCCAAAGTAATTCCATCCATTATATTACCGCCCAAATATTTAGGTGGTAAAATATAACAATAACCATCTGTAGTATTCATTCGTAACCGTTGTCCGGCAAACTGGTAAAATCTATCATTACTGTTATAATTAATTACCCTTATTAAGTGACAGAATATTAAAATGCCCTAATATTACAACTTTACTATTATTTTTATAATTTATAATAAATGTTTCTTCAGCATATTTTCCATTTAAAAGGAATTAACTATGAATCAAAAGCAACAAAATTTATCTGATGAGGCTTTTTTTGAATATTATTGTTCTTCAGCTGATATAGTTTATAACAACGGTGAACAAGAAGCTATCTTTATAAAAGATAAAAACTATGCTTTCCGCTATATTTCTCCTGGATATATATCTGACTTTGACCCAGAAAGTAGCGTTCTAACTGAAACTCAAGAAAAGTTACAAACGGAAGAAGAAAGAACGCAGGCAAGAATCATATTACAACAAGATGAACTTATTCGTAAAAATTTGGAAACTCATAAATTTATTTATGTTGATAGCTATAAACACATAATTTTAATCCATAAATCACCAATTATTAATCCATCAACCAATAACTTTGTTGGAATACTAGGTTCAGCACAATCATTCATGCTACCAAATGTTTTGGATATTATCTATAAAATAAATGGAGTTAATTTTGGGCTAATAAATAAAGAACAATCCAAGCCATTAAAATATGAGTTGACTCCGCGACAACACATGATTTTATTCTTTTACCTAAATAAGTACTCCTATAGTGAAGTTTCAATAATAATGAGTACTCTCGGCTATAAAATATCTGCCGGACGAGTAAATAACCATTTGGAAAATTTAAAATACATTTTTGCAGTAAAAACCAAAGAGCAATTAATAGAAAAAGCTATTAGTCTGAAATATCATCTATTTATTCCGCGCCAACTTCTTAAAGTGGGAAGTTATGAATTAAATGATGTTCTACTAATTTCTAAATAAACCGTATTAACAATCTAAAATGAAATCTATCTATAGAGTAATATGGACTAGTCAGATATCAATAATTCATCAGTGGGAGTAAAATATAAACATGTGGATTGATATTAGCCAGCCGATTACGGAAAACATTAATATTTATCTAGGCGATACGCCATTTAGTCTAAAAACCGAAACTTATGCCGATAGCAAATGAAGTATTAATACTACCCTCCATCTGAGTACCCATACTGATGCCCCAAGTCATTTTCTAGCAGAAGGAAAATCAATTGACCTTGTTGACTTAGATAAATATATTGGTAGATGTCAGACCGTTGAAGTAAATCTGACAAAAGCAGATAATGGTCTAATTCAACCACACCATTTGCCGGAAGCCCCACGTATTTTATTTTCAACTAGCAGCTTCAATTATCAGCAGCCATTTAATCCTAATTTTGTAACATTTGGTCATGAAACATGCAAACTACTACTCTAGAATAATTGTGTTTTGGTCAGAATTGATACACCAAATGTTGACCCATTTAACAGTGAAGAGTATAATAACCATGTTTTACTCTTAAAGAATGAAACTGCTATTATTGAAGACTAAAATTAACTAAAGTAAGGGTGGGAATTTATGAGAAAATAGCAATTCCCTTAAAGCTCGTTCGTTTGGAAGCAAGTCCGTTAAGAGTATTGATAAAAATTTGTTAATGAAAGAATCTAGCATGCATAATTTTACTTTATATAACCCGGTAAAAGTACTATTTGGTAAAGGGCAAATTAAAGAACTCACAAATTTAATCACTAAAGGGAAAAAGATTCTCCTTACTTACGGAGGTGGGTCTATCAAGGAAAATGGAGTTTATCAACAGGTGATTTCAGCCCTTGATGGATATGAAATTATTGAATTTGCTGGAATTGAAGCAAACCCAGAATTTAATACACTGATGAAAGCAGTAGAAGTTTGCAAAAACAAGAAAATTGATTTGATTCTAGCAGTTGGGGGCGGTTCAATTATCGATGGTACAAAGTTCATTGCTGCTGCAGCCAATTATGCGGGCGACCCTTGGGAAATAATGACTAAGCCAGATGCTACGATTAATTCAGCAATACCATTCGGTACAGTGCTTACACTACCAGCAACTGGTTCTGAAATGAACTGTGGTGCTGTAATATCAAGAAGAGAGAATGGTGATAAATTAGCATTCATGAATCCGCTAGTATTTCCACAATTCTCTATCCTTGACCCAGAAACAACTTACACGCTACCCAAACGCCAGTTACAAAATGGTATCGTAGATCCATTCATCCATGTTGCCGAGCAGTATTTGACAACTGATCTAAATACGCCAATTCAGGATGGTATGGCAGAAACTGTCTTAAAAACCCTGATCAAGGTTGGTAAAGATATTGTAAATGGTACGAAGGATTATGATACACGAGCTAGCTGGATGTGGGCAGCAACCAATGCGCTTAATGGCTTTATCGGAGTAGGTGTAGATCATGACTGGGCAACCCATATGATAGGTCATGAGCTAACTGCAGCTTATGGACTAGATCATGCCCAAACACTAGCAATCATAGCACCAAAACTTTGGCGCCATCAAATGGAGAATAAATCGGCAAAATTGCTAAAATTTGCGCATAATGTTTGGGGACTAGAAAATAGTCATGATGAAATTGCGATCAAGCAAAGTATAATTTTGACGGAAGAGTTCTTTGCCAGTCTTGATATAAAACTAAGCTTGAAAGAATATGATATTTCTCCTGATTATGACAAAATCACAAAAAACTTATTTAAATATAGCCAAACTCCTCTTGGTGAAAGGCGTAATCTAGATGAAAAAGCAGTAAAAGAAATTTTACAAATGGCACATTAGAAATCATTTCTCTATTATTAATTAGATCAGATTAAAAAGATGTCTTCTCATTTATCAGGCATCTTTTTCGCCCCTAAAAATTCTCCGAAACTATTTGAGAAATCTAGGACATTCTTTTCCCTCATCTCATTAAATAACATTTATTGACTGGCACAACCAACCCCATCGCGCCAACCAATTGTATGCCCACCAGCCCCAGTAGCACAATCACATGCCCATGCCCACTCAGAATGCCAGACTCCTCCTGAATTTAGACAATCTGTTTGGTTCCAATCTACTAGATTTGGGTCTGTAATCAATGGACCTATCTGTGGTCCTTTTATAGAACAGCTTGATGGTAAATACGGAGCTGGTATTGCCCCACTTCCTGAAGATGGTGTTTTGTACATACCCATGTTATCATTCCTGATTCAGCTGGGGTATAATTAATTACCCCTAACTCACCACTAGGTAATATTAACCATGAAGAAATTACACCATTGGCACCGACTTCTACTTTAGTCACATATTTACCAATATAAGAATCTGCCGGATCCAAACCAGCATCGGCTTTAGTAGAAGGAAAAACTGAGTTAAAACTATGATATTCAGCCACAGCAAGCTGTGCAGGTCCAGCCATACGAATAGCTTCACTTACGGCAGCACGATTTACATAGTTATTGTATGCAGGAATAGCAATTGTTGCCAAGATTCCTATAATTGCCACAGTTATCATTAACTCTATAATTGTGAAGCCTTTTTTATAAATAAACATTCCTGATCCCACGGAACTAGCTACCAATCAAATAGTGTAACTCCTTATAAATTGGCTACACATTATGATGGTTAGTAATTCCAGCCAATTAGAGTCTACCAGTAAAGAATATCAAACTATTACCGCTCCACACCCATATCTTTCAGAATTTTCTTTGCTAGGCGATCAGCATCAGGATAAAGATTACTACTATCGTCACATGATAATGCTCTTCTGGCATATAAAATAGCTTTATCTTTATCTTTTGGTAGTCCCATTTCACCATATGCATAATTCCAAGCAAGATTTAACATTGCAAATGCGCTCCCCTTATCTGCGCCTTTAAAGAGATATCGCATAGCCTGAGACTCATTTTTTTGAACCCCTAAGCCATCTTTATATAAGATATACAGCTGATTCATTGCTGAAGGACTATTTAATTTCGCAGCTTTTTGATACCAATTTAAGGCATCAGCATAGCTTTGTACCACACCCCAACCATTTTGGTACATAAGCCCAAGATAAGTCATTGCTGGAGTATAATTTTTATTAGCTGCATCCAAGAAGTATTTGCGCGCCAAAGTATAATCCTGAGAAGTACCCATACCCTGTAAATAAAATAAGGCAACTGTATTCTCCACATAACCTAATTTGCTACCTGGTATAGCTAGTAAATACCATTTAAGTGCAAGAGTATAATTTATACCTACTGTACCATTCACATATAGATTTCCCAAATCATAGGCAGCTGTAGCTTGTCCTTGATTTGCCGACAGTGTAAGCCACTTTATTGCCGTAGGATAATCTAAATTTACTGCATAGCCACCAGCATAAAGAACCCCCATAGCTAACTGCGCATCCTTATTGCCACTTTCTGCCAATGGCTGGCATAATTTTCTTGCCTGAGAATAGCTTTCTTGCTCAATAAGTTTTATGCAATCAGAACCGCTATCGGCATAGACCATTTTAATCAGAAAAACAGTCAAAAAGATAAGTAATTTATTTCTCATAATTTCCCTCTACTTCATTATCAAATTTAAAACTTGTATCCTCAACAAACTTGCATGAGGCATGGTATTTAGACATCATAAGTACAGACACAGTATACTAAAGCATTTAGTTAAACTAATGTTTATACTTATCTAACAAAAGAAATTAAAATTAGGATAGTCTATGATGAGCCTATATCTAGAGCCAACAGTAAGTATTTCACGAGAATTTCAGTTATATCATGTTTTTCATTAGGATGACGCAATAAATAGAAGTCGGCTTCGCCGAAGTTATAGTCTGGCAATACCTTTACTAATGGTTCATTTATAGTATCAACTTTCAGAAAATGCGGAAGCCCAACAATATATTCATCTGTTTTCAATAATATGACGCCACCTAGAGCGTTATTTATGCATAACTTTAATTTTTTTATTGGTATCCTCACTAAGATTTCTTCTCCAGTTTTATTATTTTTCGCTATAATTGAATCAGGAATCGTATAATCATGCGAAATTGCACTGGCAATAGGATAATCAAAAATAGTATCAAGGCTTTCAGGTATTCCATATTTATCAGCATATTTTTTGGTGCAGTAAAGGTTCATATATGTTGAGAAAACCTTTTTTACTTTTTGCATTTGTTGTGTTGGTAAATGATTAACAATAGCAATGTCAAAGCCATCTTTTACCATATTAATCACTCGATGCTGGTAACAAACTTCCAATCTGATATTTGGATATTGTTGATTAAATTTGTATATGTATGGTGTTATTTTTTCATGGTGTTATTTTTTCTAACCCAAGAATAAGTGGTAATGCAACCCGTAAAACCCCTTTTACTTCTTGATCCTGAGCAATAATATTTTTTATTGCTTCACTAAATAGCTTATCCTTATTTAAAAACTCTTGATAAATTTGCTCTCCAGCAGCGGTAAGCTCAAAGTTCCTAGTATCTCTCCGTATAAGGGCCACACCGAGGCTGTCTTCCAAACCTCGAATCCGTCTACTAATAGTAGCAGCGCTGATCTTCAAAAGTTTTGCTGAATCGCTAAAATTACCCACATCAACAACTTTTACAAACAAGAAAATATCATCATACGAGTACATTATTGGATTTCCTAGATCTAACTACTACACTCGCTATTTTAACTAATTTGAGAAAATATGTAAACAACGAAAAATGCACAGATATAATTGCAAAATACGAATATGGATTAAGACAGTAGAGTAGAATTAAACTGCTGGAATTTAGATCTCTTTCTTCATACTCCCTTACTTTATCCAAACAGGGATGAGGGGTTAAGAAGCAGAATAGGAACGTGTCTCCTATTTTTCAATAGGGATAAAAAAACAAGGCCAAAGTTAATACACTTTGACCTTATCATTTTATAGTAATAAGCAATTATAATGCCATTCTACGCAGATCGGATAATACCTGAGCTAGGAAAGTGGTAAATTTAGCAGCCAAAGCACCATCAATAATTCTATGATCAAATGACAATGATAGTGGCAACATCAAGCGTGGAGCAAATTCCTTACCATTCCAAACAGGCTCAATAGCTGATTTGGATACACCAAGAATAGCCACCTCAGGAGCATTGATAATCGGCGTAAATGCAGTTGAGCCAAGTCCACCAAGACTTGATACAGTAAATGTACCACCTTGCATATCTGTTGGCTTCAACTTACCATCACGAGCAGCTTTTGCCAAAGCTGAAGTCTCCTGAGCAATTTCTACCAGACCTTTTTTATCAGCATCTTTAATCACAGGAACGGTCAAGCCATTTGGCGTATCGGCTGCAAAACCAATATTGAAATATTGCTTATAAACAATACTATCACCATCAATTGACGCATTAAATTCTGGGAATTTTTTTAGCGCAAATACTGAAGCTTTGATCAAGAACGCCAATGGCGTAACCTTGATCTCTGCACGTTTATATTCTTCATTAAGCTGTTTACGGAATTCTTCCATATCAGTAATATCGGCTTTTTCAAATACAGTTACGTGCGGGATCATAACCCAGTTACGAGCCATATTTCCACCAGAGATTTTTTTGATTCTGGTCATCTCTTTGCGTTCAACTGGACCAAATTTGGCAAAATCAACTTTTGGCCATGGTAATAAATCAAGTCCAACACCAGAACCGCTAGATACGGCGGCACCGTTACTAATTTGACCAGTCATGACACCTTTAACAAATGATTTCACATCATTCTCAGTAATACGACCTTTAGTTCCAGTACCTTTAACCTTACCTAGATCAACCCCAAGTTCGCGAGCAAGTTTACGCATTGACGGAGATGCAAAGGCTTTGGTAAATGAAGCTTCATCAACTACTGCTACTGGTGTAGACGGTGCAGCTTTTGCTACTGATTCAGTTGCAACTGGTGCTACTGGAGCTGATGCTTGTGGAGATGCTGGAGCTGTATTAGCTGCTGCAACTGTTGTGCCCCAACTGTTTCAACCAACATAATCAGATCACCCTGACTAACTTTACCACCAACAGCAACTTTTAATTCTTTAATCACACCTGTCGCAGTCGAAGGAACTTCCATCGTTGCTTTATCTGTTTCCAATGTCATGATAGTATCATCTTCTTTGATGCTATCGCCAACCTTAACTGCAATCTCAATAATAGCTACATTGCTGTGTCCACTTAGATCAGGCACTGTAACCTGAACAGTTTGAACACTACCAGCAGACGCTGCTGCCTTGATAGGCTCACTAGCAGGTGCAGTTTGCTGTTCTTTAACTGGCTCAGCTACTGGAGCTGCCGCTGCTGCAACACCTTCAGCCTGAATCTTTATAACAACATCGCCCTCATTAACTTTTGAACCAACCTGAACCATGACCTCGGTAACAACACCAGCAGCCTCGGCAGGCACCTCCATTGTAGCCTTGTCAGTTTCAAGCATCAATAAATTATCATCAACTTTAACCGTATCACCAACTTTAATATAAACTTCAGCAACATTTACGTCACTATGTCCGCCAATATCAGGGATTTTTAATTCAATTATACTCATTGTTTAGCCTCATTATTATCTGAATAATTACCTCTAGTGCAAGTACCAGTTTCAGCATCACAGCCACAACCTGCGCTCTTATAAGCATCGCAAGATTGCTGATCACCTCCGGAACATGCAGCAGAAAGATTCTGGCACAAATTATTGACAGCACCCTGATTGCGTCCGTCAGTAGCATAACTTGAACCAATCCATAAACAAGCAGCGAGTATCAATAATTTGTTCATCTCAATCTCCAGTTAAACTTCCCAAGGATTAGCCTTGTTAGTATTAATACCATACTTACTAATTGCCTCAGCTGCTTTAGCAGCATCAATCTGCCCAGTCTCAGCAAGAGCATTTAGTGCAGCCAAAACTACATAATAGCGGTTAACTTCAAAGAACTCTCTTAATGCTTTGCGGTAATCAGAACGACCAAAACCATCAGTACCAAGAGTTACATATTTACCAGGAACATACTCACGAATCTGATCTGAATAAGCACGAATATAATCAGTTGACGATACAGTTACATTAGCACCAGTTTTCTCTAGTAATTGGGTAACAAATGGCTTGGCTTTTTCTTTACTAGGATTAAGCATATTATGGCGAACAATAGCACGTCCATCACGAGCAAGCTTATTATAAGAAGTTGCCGAGAATAGATTAACCTTGATACCAAAATCCTGAGCTAACAAATCAGCTGCAGCAATAACTTCACGGAAAATTGTACCACTTCCCATTAAGTTGACACTAATTGCTCCGTCACCAACTGTTTTAAACAGATATGCACCACTGATAATATCTTGTTCAGAACCAGCCGGAATTTCTGGATGATGATAATTTTCATTCATGGTTGTTATATAGTAGAATTTATCTTTATTCTCTACATACATTTCATGCATACCATGTTGAAGAATAGTTACTAACTCATAGGAGAAAGTTGGATCATAAGTCTCACAATTAGGAATCAACCCAGCCTGAATATGGCTATGTCCATCTTCATGTTGCAAGCCTTCACCATTAAGTGTCGTACGACCTGCAGTTCCACCGATCATGAAACCACGTGAACGCATATCACCTGCAGCCCAAGCCAAATCACCAATCCGCTGGAATCCAAACATTGAATAATAAATATAGAATGGAATCATTGGTACACCATGATTTGCATAGCTAGTTGCAGCCGCAATCCACGTACTCATGGCACCAGGCTCATTAATACCTTCTTGGAAAATTTGCCCAGTTTGTGATTCTTTATAATACATTAACTGACCAGCATCTTCAGGAGTATATAACTGACCAACGTGTGACCAAATACCCAACTGACGGAACATTCCTTCCATACCAAAAGTACGTGACTCATCCGGAACAATCGGTACAATATGTTTACCTAATTCTTTATCTTTAACCAAGATATTTAGCATCCGTACAAATGCCATGGTAGTAGACATTTCACGCTCACCAGTATCTTTCATAAGTGATTCAAATGCAGATAGCTCAGGGATTGGTAGTGTATTTGTCGTTGGTCTACGTACTGGATAATAACCACCCAATTTTTCACGTCTATCATGCAAGTAATTATATTCTGGAGTACCAGCTTCAAATTTAAGGTATGGAACCTGCTCAACCTGCTCATCAGTCAAGGGGATATTAAACTTATTGCGTACATGTTTTAAAGTATCAACCGATAATTTTTTCTGCTGATGCGCAATATTTTGTGATTCGCCTTCACCTTTCAAACCGAAGCCTTTTACGGTTTTAACTAGTAAACATACTGGCTTACTCTCAGGGTTGTTTACAGCTTCATGATATGCAGCATAGACTTTTTCCAGATCATGACCACCACGGGTTAAAGCCCAGATTTCATCATCTGACATATCTCTTACCAACTCAAGTGTTTCAGGATATTTACCAAAGAATTTGGCACGAACGTAAGCACCATCTTTAGAACGAACATCCTGGTAGTCACCATCAATCGTTTCCATCATCAATTGTTTCAATTTACCAGTCTTGTCTTTATCCAGCAAGCGATCCCAACCACGACCCCAGATTACCTTGATGACCTTCCAACCAGCACCAGTGAATAAACCTTCAAGTTCTTGAATAATTTTACCATTACCCCAAACAGGTCCATCCAAACGTTGCAAATTACAGTTAATTACAAATATCAAATTATCTAGTTTTTCACGCCCAGCTAGATGAATATTACCTAATGATTCAGGTTCAGAAGTTTCACCATCACCAAGGAAACACCATACTTTACGCGTTTCAGTATTTACAATCCCACGATCATGTAGATAATGCATGAAACGGGCTTGATAAATAGCCATCAATGGACCAAGTCCCATTGATACGGTCGGGAATTGCCAGTAATCCGGCATCAACCATGGATGCGGATACGATGATAGACCAACCTTAAATGCTTCCTGACGAAAATTGTCAGCTCGTTCATCACTAATCCTGCCTTCTACAAGACTGCGCGCATAAACACCAGGTGCAGAATGTCCCTGAATAAATACCATATCACCATAATTCTTATCGCTTGGTGCGCGCCAGAAATGGTTAAATCCTACTTCATATAAATACGCAGAAGAAGCGTAAGAAGCAATATGTCCACCAAGCTCACTACTTACCTTATTGGCACGTAGAACCATTGCTGCTGCATTCCATCTTACATAGGCAGAAATCCTTTTTTCAATATCCTTGTCGCCTGGATAAACTGCTTCCTGAGACGGTGTTATGGTATTTACATAATCAGTCGTTGCTGATTTTGCTATATGGTGTCCAGTTTTGTCATGAAAATGTCCTACTACAGTCTTAATCAAATAAGCTGCACGATCAATCGAATCATACTCAATGACATTATCAATCGAATCAAGCCACTCACGGGTTTGCAATTGATCGATATCGTTACTCATTTTTACTCCTTACCACCTAACGGCAAATTAAATAAAGCATGTTAAAAACTGACATAAGTATAGCAAACAATAATCATTCATATATCAGAATGATTATTGCGCCGCACTAAAAAAAAACAGCATTTGCAATGGATTTGTCGGTATAATATTAATCTAACAATACACGTTAATACCAACTAGTGGACTTTTAAGTCCAACATGCACAATTGCTTAATTGATTTGACACTGAATTTATTCCGAAACTCAAAGATTTTTAGCACACACATTACGTTTAACAATAAGGATCAATTTATGACAAGCAAAATTGCTACAGTCAGCCAATATGGGCAAAAAATATGGGTAGATAATATCTCCAGAGAATTTTTAAATTCTGGAGCACTGGCAAAAATGGTCAAGGAAGATCAAATTGCTGGTGTTACTTCAAACCCAGCAATTTTCTTTAAAGCAATCTCAAGTGATCTGCGTTATCAGGAGCAATTAACTCAACTAAAAACACAAAATCTTACTCCTCTAGAACGTTACGAACAAATGGCAATATCTGACATACGTGAAGCTTGTCAAATAATGTCTGCATTGTATCAATCAAGCGATAAAGAAGATGGTTATGTAAGCCTTGAAGTTTCACCACACCTTGCCCACAACAAAGAAGGTACTGTAAAAAGTGCACTTGAGCTATGGAATGCGGTTGGAAAACCAAATCTAATGATTAAAGTTCCAGCAACTAAAGAAGGAATTGCTGCTTTTGAAGAATTAGTTACCCTTGGGATAAACGTAAATATAACCCTACTTTTCTCCTTATCACAAGTAAATGCCGTTTGGGATGCATATATAACTGGATTAGAAAAGCGCAGTAGCAAGGGTCTGCCTGTATCAGGAATAAAAACAGTTGCAAGTTTCTTTTTATCACGGGTTGATTCAGCAATTGATGATAAATTACCGACAAATTTACAAGGTAAAACCGCAATAAACCTTGCTAAACAAGCTTATCTTGATTATCTGGCTATTTTTCATGGTGAACGCTTCAAAAAGCTGAAATCTCAAGGAGCATTCAGCCAATATTTACTCTGGGCAAGTACTGGGACAAAAAATAAAGCTTATTCAGACGTACTTTATGTTGAAGAACTGATTGGACCAGAAACAATCAATACAGTTCCGGATGCTACCCTAGATGCCTTCAGAGATCATGGAGTCGCTGCGGAACGCCTTACCAATGACATAGAAAAAGCAGATAAAGTTCTTAAAGAAGTTGAAGCAACCGGGATTAACTTAGAGGAGCTTGGCAATAAACTTCAAATTGACGGACTAAAATTATTCGACGATGCTTTTGATCAACTACTGGAATTGGTAAAATAGTATAAACATGTCATATCCCAACAAGTTTATTGGGTTTTTATCCCCAGCCAAACTAAACCTAGGTCTTAAAATCACTGGAAAACGGGCAGATGGTTACCATCTGCTAAAAAGTATTTTTTGTCTGATTGATTTATATGACCGGATTGAGGTGCAACTTACAGATAATGGCAAAATCTCTTTAATTGAGCATAATCAGGCGTGGTTTTACCAAAAGGACCTTGCCTACAAAGCAGCAATTCTCTTACAAGAATATACTGAAATAAAAGATGCTGGGGCTAATATTCGTATAAAAAAAGTCATTCCCTCTGGTGCTGGTATGGGAGGAGGTAGCTCCAATGCTGCCAGTGTACTAATAACACTAAATCAGCTCTGGAAAACCAAGCTAACGACTGAAGAGCTTTGTGCACTTGGTGTGAAGCTTGGGGCAGATATACCTTTTTTCATCAAGGGTAAAAATGCGCTAGTTTCTGGAATTGGCGAAATTATAGAACCAATTGTACTCCCAGATTTATATTTTATAATCATTAAACCAGCGTTTCAGGCATCAACCAAAGAAGTTTTTGAAAACTTGGAACTGGATCCCACTAAAATTGTAGCAGAAAAGTATAATCAAGACTATCTCCTTAATACGCTAGAAAATGATCTTGCCACGGTAGTAAAAAAACTCCATCCGGAAGCTCTTACAATATTTTCCGAATTGGAAAAATATGGAACTCCAGCAATGACAGGTTCCGGAAGCTGCATTTATCTTTGTTACCCTGACAAAAATAGTGCAAAAAAGGTTGCAAATATTTTAGCTCCACGATATAATACCTACCTCGCAGCAAGCATACCCGAATCACCGGTAGCTTGTAATTAAGAAAAGATTTTATTGGGGTGTCGCCAAGTGGTAAGGCATCGGATTTTGATTCCGACATTCGTAGGTTCGATCCCTACCACCCCAGCCATATATAGAAGCGCAAACTATCCGTGTGATATTTTGCGCTTTTTTTATAATCGTCAGGGGTAATCATGTTTATGCGTAAAAACCTAATGATATTCACCGGGAATGCTAATCCCTCTTTTGCAGAAAAAGTTTCCAAATGTCTTGATATCAAACTTGGTAAAGCCGAGGTTATGAAATTCAGTGATGGTGAAACAGCTGTAGAAATCCTTGAAAATGTCCGTGGTTCAGATGTTTTTATCTTACAGCCAACCTGCTATCCAACTAATGATAATCTTATGGAAGTACTAGTTCTTGCGGATGCTCTAAAAAGAGCATCCGCAGGAAGAATTACGGCAGCAATCCCATACTTTGGCTATGCTAGGCAAGATCGTCGCCCGCGTTCTGCGAGGGTGCCAATTTCTGCCAAGTTAGTTGCAAATATGCTAACTTCTGCTGGGGTTGATCGTGTATTAACCGTAGATTTGCATGCAGATCAGATCCAAGGTTTTTTTGATATTCCAGTGGATAATATCTATGGTTCACCTGTATTATTACGGGATATCAAAACCAAAAACTATGATGATTTAATCGTGGTTTCACCGGATATGGGTGGAGTTATGCGTGCAAGAGCATTCGCTAAAGGGCTAGGAACCGAGCTTGCCATCATTGATAAACGCCGCCCAAAAGCTAATGAAGCCGAAGTTATGAATATAATCGGAGATGTAAGTGGCAAGAATTGTGTAATTGTTGACGATATGATTGACACTGCCAAAACTTTATGCAAAGCAGCAGAAGCATTAAAAAACCGTGGGGCAAAACAGGTATATGCTTATGCCACTCATGCAATCTTCTCTGGTGAAGCACTGGAAAGGGTTGAAAACTCCATCATAGATGAGTTAATTGTCACCGACACTATACCACTAAGCAAATCAGCAAGTAACGTTAGAGTGGTATCGATAGCTGAACTGGTTGCGGAAACCATTCGTCGCATTAATAACGAAGAATCAATAAGCCTACTGTTAAACGACTAACTTATCAACACTATAAGAGCTGTGCTTAAAAATTAAGTACAGCTTATTTTTCCTTGCTGTTTTAGATACTCAATAAACCCATACCCTGCACGCTTGACTATTTCGCCAACTTCAGCAAAATCATCTTCTGTTCCATAATAAGGATCTGGAACATCGTAAAAATCAGTTAGATCAACATCAAATGTTCTAAAAAGCATCACTTTGCCATGATATTCGTGGTTACTAGTTTTACTGATTACAGCATCGTAATTTAAGTGATCCATAACCAAAATATAATCAAATTTATCAAAATCACTCTTAATAAACTGCCTAGCCTTATGATTCAGTCCGCTTACTCCATTAAATTCTGCCACTTTAATCGATCTTGAATCAGGTGGGCTTCCCACGTGATAATCTTCAGTTCCGGCAGAGTCAACCTCAAATAGCGCCGATAAACCATGGTCGCTTAATAGCTTTTTAAATACACCTTCCGCAAGCGGAGAGCGACAGATATTTCCGGTACAGACAAATAAAACCCTAATTTTGTTCACATCCATAGATAGCATTAATTAAAATTTGCAAACTGAAATTGTAACAAATTAATCGGTAGTAGAACTATTTTTTTAGTAAAATATCTCCCGCAGCTTGACATTTATACCAAAAATAATCTATCAAAGCATAAATTTCATGATTAATATATTCAACCAGTTAGTCGCTATTATAAGATTTATTTTAATTCTGACAATAACAATCATATCTGCTATCTGGTGCTGGGTTGGCATGCCATTTTTATCTTTAAGAACCAGAGGAAAGATAATTAGATTCTGGGCAAAAGTAACATTAGCCGTTACAGGTGTAAAAGTAAAGATCATTGGTAGAACTAATTTTGACTACTTCCCCCCTAATATGCTCGTTGCTTCAAATCATTTATCATGGCTAGATATTCTCGTATTATACCAAGTCTATTTTATTAATTTTGTCGGTAAGGTAGAGATGACACGCTGGCCAATATTAAGCAGAATGATTAAGGCAGGCGGTACAATATTTATTAATCGCAAAAAAAAACGTGATCTACTATATGTAAATCAAGCAGTAAGTGAGCATCTATTAAATGGACGCTGCATAGGTTTTTTTCCTGAAGGAACTGTAGGCGATGGCGACAAGTTATTACCATTCAAAGCGCCAATTTTGGAGTCAGCACTTCTAGCCAAAAGTAGCATAATCCCCGTAGTTATTATCTACTATCGTAAAGATGGTACTATCGCAGAAGAAACTAGCTTTGGTAAAAAATATAATCTTGTTCAATCGGTATTAAATACCTTAACTCTGAATGGACTAATTGCGAAGATATTTGTACTTGAGACAGTTAAGGCAGAAAATTTTGCTAACCGCGACCAATTAACCGAACATTTATACCAACAAATAAATGCTAAATTTTCTAATCGCCAGATTTTGTTCGATGAAAACTGATAGCAGACATACCTTCTGGTAACTCAATCTGCTCGCGGTCTTTCCAGCCATGAGCCACAAATACCTCCAGAGTTAATTTAACTGGTGAGTCAATGCATTTTTTTAACTCCTGATAGGCATTTTTGCCAAAGTAGTTTCCTGATCCATATGCTGCACCACAGCCCAGCAACTTAATATCTTGCAATAATGTAGCCAAATGTTCATAGTCAAGGCTCAAATACTCAGTATCAACCACTGGGTTAGAAAATCCTGCTGCAATCAGCATATCCCCGATATCATGCATATCTGGAAAGGTATTAGTTATCAACCCTAACTCGCGTAGTTCTTTTAAGGAATCAACCCCTAATCCGGCAATAAAAAAACCACCACCTACTTTTAATACCCGGCGCATTTCTTTTACCATTGGCACAGGATCAGACAAATACGGTAAGAGTAAATTGCTATAATAAAAATCTACACTACTATTAGCAAGGGGTAAAGAAAGGACATCCGCAGCTATAAAGTCACTAGGATTTTTTTTGCTAAAGATATTTTTTAACCAGCTGGTAGACTTATTTTCTCGTCGATAAAACTCGTTTAAAAGATCAATCTGGATAATATTGCTAGCGGGATACTTATTTTTAAGTAATTCATAATCATAACCCATGCCACTACCACAATCAAGCATAAAGTCGGGAGTAATCTTGATATAATCTAGTCTAGATAACATTCGTGAGGCAAGTTCACGATAAATAAAATCAAGAGTATCAAGTCGGTTATGATTACGTCTTAATATTTGCCTGATTAAATGGGAATTTTGCATGAAACTACTAACAAAAGGTTTTTATAAATTACAGCAATGGATAGTAAAAATTATCCTGCTTGAAGAAAGCTGTGTTTTATGTGGAGTAGCAGCAGATCAACAAATTTGTCAAGATTGTTATCAAAGCTTGCCACACATGCTAAATAAGCCATACTGCCCGAGATGCATGCTTTATCTACCACCCAAGGAACTACACTGCAAAAACTGTCAGGAAAATAATTTCTATTTTGACAGAATTATCTCTGGCTTTGAATACGCATTTCCACTAAACCGGATATTACATAAACTTAAATACAGTAATTCACTTGAATATAGTCATGTTTTGAGCCAGCTTTTCTGGAATGCCATATCCAAAAGGCTACATAAATTACCGGACATAATTATACCAGTTCCACTACATATCAATAAACACAAACTCCGTGGGTTTAATCATGTAAATGAGTTAATCAGAGAGTTAAGACACTCTAATCCAGATAGCAAATTTTTAGAGATCGAAAGAATCAAAGAAACCAAAGCACAAGCAACATTAAACCGCCAAGAACGGATAAATAATCTAGCAGATGCTTTTGCAATAAATGCTGATCTAAATAATCTATCGGTTGCCATCATTGATGATGTGGTAACTACTGGAAGCACAGTAAATGAATTAGCAAAGCTATGTAAACAAAAAGGCGCACGTCAGGTTGAAATATGGTGTTTGATGCGCGCCCAAGATTAATTAATTCATATCAAAATTATTGGTAGCGATTATTGATGGGTAAATATTTTGCCTCAAGACTAAATAGCGAAAATTTTGTTCCAACATCATACATATCAAGTCCCTCAGCATGCTTTAACCGCCTTGCCAATGAAAGCGACAACGGTAAACCAAGTACTTCAATCGTAACTTTAATTAGCCACATCGTAGCATTGAATATAATTAAATCATGTATTGGCATAGTTCCATAAAATGCTAGAAAGCCAAAAATAAAACTATCAAAACAGGAGGCTACCGCTGTCGAGCCAACAAACCGGAACCACATAAATTTACCCGCAGTTTTAAGTTTTAATTTTGCCATAATGAATGAATTTAATGGCTCTGCACATAAATAGGAAATCGTCGAGGCAATAATAATCCGCGCGTTAAACCCAAGCAGACTATCAAATTTAGCATTAGTCTCCAAAGCATAATCTGGGCTTGGTAAATGAATAATCAATTGCCCATATGCAATAAAAACGAAATTAAACAAAAACCCGACCCAAATTGCACGTCTAGCAAACTTATAGCCATAAACTTCGGTAATCAAGTCGGATAAAATAAAAGTAAACGGAAAAATTAGTGTCCCGGCATCAGTTTCTAGTGAGCCAAGGCGTATCATGCGAATATCAAACCAGTTAGCCAATAAAATCACTGCGGTATATGAAAGCTGAATAAACCAGAGATAGCGCGGGTATTGCGCAATTGAATTTTGTTGCATAAAGATATCCTGTAGGATTAAAAACAGTTAAACTTACAGCAACCTGATTATGAATCAGGTCAAATTTGTTCCGACAAATTGCAATGGTCACACAAAAGCCGGAGTATTAAAGGTAGAATTATAGCAGTTCCTAGAGAGCTAAATTCTAAATTAGAATTTAGCCATCTAATGCTCCACAAATCAGTTACTAATCAATTGCAATGCTACAGGGATTTGCGGCGAAATAGCTTTTTTATTGGCGATATCTTTACTAACTTCAATCGCCTTTTCACCGATTAATTCTGGTTGCTGGGCTACCGTTGCTGATAATTGCCCTTCTTTGACTGATTTTAAACCATCTTGACTACCATCAAAGCCAACAATGATTATATTTTCCCCAGCACTTTTGGCAGCTTCGTAAGCACCCAGTGCCATTTCGTCATTTTGAGCAAAAATCGCCTGAATATTATCATGTGCTTGTAAGATATTTTCAGCTACAGTTAGTCCTTTTGCCCGATCAAAATCAGCACTTTGACTGGCTACTACATTTAATTCCTTATCCGCGGTCAGATGAAAACCTTGCCCACGTTCACGAGTCGCAGAAGCACCAGGAATCCCCTGTAATTCAGCCACTATTGCTTTTTTACCGAGTTTACTTATAATAAACTGTGCTGCCATTTTGCCGCCTTCGATATTATTTGAAGCAATAAAAGTAACAACATTCCCTTTAGTTGCCGATCTATCGATAGTTATTACCGGAATCCCAGTCTGATTAGCAAGCAAAATTGCCGAAGAAATGGCATCAGAATCGACCGGATTAATTAATAAAATATCCACACCTTGCTGAATCAAATCCTCAACGTCATTATTTTGTTTGGCAGAATCATTCTGTGCATCGGCGATTTTCACTTGCATATGTTCTTTATTTGCGGCATTCATAACCCCGGTTTTTATCGCAACAAAAAAAGGATTATTGAGCGTTGATAACGATACCCCTATTTTTAGATTATTTGGGTCTATTTCGTGTTTGGTTTTCGCCCATGCTGGTGGTTCCATACTACAAGCATTAATCAATAGCAATAAGCTAAAGGCACACAATAAATCTAGGATTCTTTTCATGATGTCGCCTTTCTACGATCGATAAATACAGCGATCAGAATCACTACCCCTTTAACAATGAGCTGATAGAAACTCGAAACTCCAAGGATATTAAGCCCATTATTTAGTGTTCCGATAATCAGTGCTCCAATCAAAGTTCCTAGAATCTTCCCATGTCCGCCAGTGAGACTTGTGCCACCAAGCACGACTGCAGCAATCGCATCTAGCTCATATGAAGTGCCTGCGGTTGGTTGTGCCGAATTAAGTCTTGAAACAACGATACTTCCAGCCAATGCAGCCAGCAAACCATTAATCGCATAAACCATAATTTTTATCCTATTTACCTTCACCCCAGAAATTATCGAAGCTTTTTCATTGCCGCCAATCGCATAAATATGCCGCCCGAAAGGTGTTTTATTTAGGATAATCGCAGAAATCACAAAGGTAATCATTACCGTAATTGCCGGGATCGGTAAGCCAAACAAATAACCACGTCCAAAGACCTGAAACCAAAAGCTATCACTTAGTCCAGTAATCGGGTTACCATCAGTATAAACCATAGTTAGCCCGCGATAAATCGTCATCGTCGCAAGAGTTGCGATAAATGGCGCAATTTTACCTTTGGTTACGAGCACGCCATTGAAAGCACCAAATAATGCCCCAATCAGTGAGGCAATAATTATCGCAAGAATGGGATCACAGCCATGGAGCATAATCCCTGCCATCAGCGCACTCGATAAAGCCAGAATTGCACCAACCGATAAATCAATCCCGCCAGTTAAGATAACAAAAGTCATCCCAAAGGCAATCAGAGCGTTTATCGATACCTGCCGTAATAGATTAAGAATATTCATCGGTGCCAAAAAATCATGATTAATACTACCAATAGCACCAAATAACACAATAAAGCCAATAAACGGCAAAAATTTCTCAATGAGCTTTTTATGTATATGCATTAGCTTCCCCTGCTGCCAAACTTATTATTTTTTCCTGAGTCAGATTCTCACGCCCTAAAATACCAGCTAATGTACCTTCATGAATTACGGCCACCCGATCACTCATACCGATAATTTCGGGTAATTCAGAAGAAACCATGATTATGGCAACTCCAGTTTTACTTAATTCATTCATTAGCTGATAGATTTCCCGTTTGGCATTTACATCAATACCACGGGTAGGTTCATCCATTATCAATATTTGTGGTTTATTCCCAAGCCATTTGGCAATAACCACTTTTTGCTGATTACCTCCGGATAAACTACCGACATTCAGATTGACTGATGCCATCTTGATTAGAAGCTTATCGGTCAATTCGAGAATAAATTTATCTTCTGCCTTACTATCAATCAAGCCAGAACGAACGTAATTCTGCATATTATTGATCGCAATATTATCGCGGATTGAAAAGCCTAAGATAACACCTTCATCACGGCGATTTTCAGTAATAAATCCGATACCCTTTTTTATTGCATCATTGGGGGAGTTTATCTTTAATTCCTGCCCGTTAATCTTGATTGTCCCACTGATTAATGGATCAAGCCCAAAGATAGCACGCATAATTTCCGAGCGACCAGCACCCATTAAGCCAGCAAAACCAAGAATCTCACCACGCTTTAGCGTAAAACTAATATCTTTAAATTTAGCACCGGTTAACCCGCGAACCTCCAGAATCTCATCACCAATATAAGCATCACGAACTGGGAAACGTTCGGATAGCTCACGCCCAACCATCTCTTTAACTACCTGATTAAACGAAGTATCGGCAATCGGGCTAGTGCTTACACTTACGCCATCACGCATCACAGTAATCCGGTCGCAATGAGTAAAAATCTCTTCCATTCGATGAGAAATATATACCATCCCGACCCCATTTTGTTTTAGGCGCTGCATTACCTGAAAAAGAACATTAGCTTCCCGTTCGGTTAATGCTGAAGTTGGCTCATCCATGATTAAAACTTTTGCATTAGTCATCAAAGCTTTGACGACTTCTATCATTTGCTGTTCACCGATTGAACAGTTACTAACTAGCTTATCTAGCTCGAGTTGAATACCTATCTCAGCTAATTTGGCATTAGCCAGCTTTTTCATCTGTTGATTGTCAAGTAAGCCGATCCGGTTACGGATTTCTTTGCCTAGAAACAGATTCTCAAGCACAGTTAGATTTTGCCAAACATTCAGTTCTTGGCGAATAAAAGTAATGCCGTACGCTTCTGCCTGTTGTGAATTTGTAAACTGCATAGCCTTACCATCAATAAAGATAGTACCATCATCAGCAGAAAACATCCCCGTCAGTATATTCATCAAGGTAGATTTACCAGCGCCATTTTCACCCATTAGTGCATGAATCTCACCATCAAGGAGTTCAAAATTAACGCCGTTTAACACCACGTTACTGGCAAATTTTTTATGTATATTATTTAATTGTATTTTCATATCGATAAATTAAAAAATCACGCCAGCATGTAAGATAACATTCGCATAGGGAGTTGCTTCACCTGTACGGATAATCGCGCGCGCCTTATGAGTAAGTAGTTTAAATTCTTCGTGGCTTAACTCTTCGAACGATATCGATGCACCAAGAGTTTTCTGCAAGCTTTCATAAGTAACTGGGTTTCTCCCATGAATCTCACGAGCAATCGTCGCTTTCTCAACCTGCATATATTGAGCTAGTAACTCGACTACTTCGATGAATCCGGGAGTACCAACCTTTAGTGCCAGATCAATCTTTTTCACACCTTCGGGTATCGGTAAGCCACAATCAGCAATCACAACCATATCCGTATGCCCCAGATCAGCAAGCACTTTACAAATTTCACTGTTTAATATTCCATACTTATTCATAGCTTAACATCTTTTCTACTTCGTTACGATAAGGCATTCCACCCTGCGCACCAAGTTTCTGTACCGACAATGCCGCCGCCGCATTAGCAAAGCAAATACTTTCAGCAAATGATTTACCTTCGGCAATCGCTACCGCAAAAGCCGCATTAAAAGTATCACCAGCTCCTGTAGTATCTAATGCTGATACCTTAAATCCAGCAACTAAAACCTGCTCTTTCCCATCATGGTATAGCGCACCATTTTTACCTTGTGTAACTATCAGCTTATGTGGATTTTGGGCTAAGTAATCTTCCAAAGATAATCCCGGGAAAAGTGCCGCCGCCTCGTGTTCATTTGGGGTAATGTAGCTAGCCGCATTGATAACACTAGCTGGAATCTCACGGATTGGTGCTGGGTTCAGGAGCAGCTTCACGCCCAAGTCATGGCAAATTTTACTGACATACTCAATCACGACTAGCGGAATTTCCTGCTGAACCATAACAATATCTGCACTACGAATAAGCTCAAACGCGGCATCAATCATCGCTGGAGTTAGCTGCATATTAGCCGCAGGTATTACGACAATACTATTATCACCTTCTGCCAAAGTTATATGTGCAGTTCCACTTGCTGCATTCTCAAGTTGACATAAGTATTCGGTATTTACCTGATTCTGCTTCAGGTTCTTAATGATTTCGCTAGCATAATTATCTTTACCAACTGCACCGACAAAAGCTACCTCAGCCCCAAGCCTTGCCGCAGCTACCGCCTGATTTGCACCTTTGCCACCGGGTGATAGGAGCAATTCCTTACCAATCACAGTCTCACCAGCTAGTGGACGTTTATCGGATATAACCGTCAAATCAATTGACGCACTACCAACTACAACTATTTTTGACATAAAATCTCTCACAAACTCATCTATATATTTAATGTAATAACCACAGGCGCATGATCAGATGGACGCTCCAGCTTGCGTGGTGCAGTATCGACAACACAAGATGAAGCCACATTGATAATATCAGGAGTTACTAGTAAATGATCAATCCGTAAGCCCTGTTTACGGCGAAATGCCAGATTGCGATAATCCCACCACGTATATTGGCGATCTTCCTGATTAAAGTGACGGAAGCTATCAATAAGCCCAAGAGCGATCAGCTTCTGAAAAGCTTCTCGTTCGGGTTCGCTACATAATACTTGCCCTTCCCAAATCGCTGGATCATAGGTATCACGTGGTTCAGGTGCAATATTATAATCGCCAAGTAAGATCAGCCGTTTATGACTTTGTAATTGACTACTAACATAACCATGCAATTTACTAAGCCACTCAAGTTTATACTGATATTTTTCGCTACCAATGCTTTCACCATTGACAAAATAAGTACAAATCACCCGTACGCCATTAACTGTCGCGGCAATAACCCGCTTTTGAATATCATCATAACCGGGAATATCCAGAGTTATGTCTTCGATTGGATGCTTACTTATAAAAGCTACGCCATTGTACGTTTTTTGCCCGTTATAGACAAATTGATAACCGATATTTTTAAATTCTTCCACTAGTTTGGCATTGGCATCGTTATCTAATTTTAGCTCTTGTAGTCCGAGCACATCACAACCAGTTGTTTGTAACCAGTCCAGTACATGCGGCAATCGTACCTTTAATGAATTTACGTTCCACGTTGCTATTTGCATTTGTATTTATCCTTTTATCCATATATCACGCAAAGCATAATAAATATTACTGATATTTTTTCACTTGCTCGTTTGGCGTATTGAATAATACAGTATCTAGGATTAACTTTGGATATATTTTTAATAGTAGGACTCTAAGCCTCTAAAAATGATAAAATCAGGTACTGTAAAATTAGTCAACACAAGGATTTACGATGCAACGTGATGTTATGGAATATGATGTAGTAATTGTTGGTGCAGGTCCATCTGGATTAGCTGCTGCTATCCATTTGAAGCAGTTAGCTGAACAACAAAGTCAGGAATTAAGCGTCTGCATACTCGATAAAGGTAGCGAGGTTGGTTCACATATTATATCTGGTTGCGTAATGGATCCCAAAGGATTGACTGAATTGATACCAAACTGGCAAGAACTCGGATTTCCAGTTACTACCGCTGTAATTAGCGATAAATTACTATTCCTAGGTGAAAAAAAAGCATTTAGAATGCCCCTCCCTAAAGACTGGCATAATTATGATAATTATATTATCAGTCTTAGTCAGCTATGTCGCAAACTTGCCGAGTATGCTGAGGCACTGGGCGTGGAAATTTATCCGGGATTTGCAGCTAAAGAAGCTATTATCGAAGATAATACTCTGAAAGGAGTAATTACTGGTGATATGGGACTTGATAAGCAAGGAAATCCTACACCTAATTTCCAACCAGGAATTGAAATAAGAGCAAAGCAAACTATTTTAGCAGAAGGTTGCCGTGGGTCGGTATCAAAGCAGGTGATAGAAAAATTTGACCTTAACCATTACTCACAACCGCAAACTTATGGACTTGGCATTAAAGAAATTTGGCGAATTAATCCGAAACATCATTTGGAAGGTACAGTTGTACATACGATTGGTTATCCACTTAACAATAATGCATATGGTGGTGGATTTATTTATCACCTAGAAGACAATTTAATCGCAATTGGGCTGGTAACTGCTCTTGATTATAAAAATCCATATTTAAGCCCATATGAAGAATTTCAAAAATTCAAACATCACCCAATGGTAACAAAATTACTTGAAGATGCTGAACGGCTTGAATATGGTGCAAGAACTGTTGTTGAGGGTGGAATACAAGCTTTACCAAGATTAAATTTTGCCGGTGGAATCCTTGTTGGAGATAGTGCAGGATTCTTAAATGTGCCCAAAATAAAAGGGGTACATAATGCTATAAAATCAGGAATGCTTGGCGCAAAAGCAGTAATTGAAGCAATCAAACATGATAAAGCGGAAGCCAATACCTATCGCGACCTCTTCAGACAAAGCTGGTTATATAAAGACTTATATAAAGTCCGTAATATCCGCTCATCATTTCAATATGGAAGATGGTTTGGATTAATCTATACTGGATTTGAAAAATTTATTCTAAAAAATAAGGCTCCTTGGACATTAAAAATAAAACATAAAGATAATGAACGTCTTGAGCATAAATCAAAATTTAAACCAATCGAATATAAAGCCTATGATAATAAAATAAGCTTTGATAAAGCATCTTCACTCCATTTGGCAAATGTTGTTCATGATGATAGTCAACCAGTACATTTGGTTTTAAAAGATAAAACTACTCCAACGACTATAAATCTAACACAATTTAATGCTCCAGAAACGCGTTACTGCCCTGCTGGAGTATATGAAATTGTAAAACAGCAAGGTACGCCAAAACTACAGATTAATTCGCAAAATTGCGTACACTGTAAAGCATGTGATATTAAAGATCCAACTCAAAATATTACTTGGACTGTACCTGAAGCTGGCTCAGGACCGCAATACAGTGATATGTAGCCCTCACAACTAAAGCAGATTGCAAAACAGTTTGATATGAAAAAGAACAAGCTAACAAATAAAGCCCTCTATAATTATTTAGAAATGTTAATTAAATTTGTTAGAAAATTATAAAGCATATATTCGGGGCATGTGTTGTGGCACTAAAGCTGGAATTTTAATAGGCTACGTTGAAAATATTCATTCTAGAACAGTTTTCCTACCTTTGTGGTTAGATACTTTTGAATGTTATAACCACTGACTTGATCAGTGTTTCTTTATTTGGAATATCATTATGTCAAATTACCTATGTTCTGTAGATTGGAATATTTGGGGTACATGGGTTGGGTCTATTGCAACTCTTATAACTGGTGGCGGGGTAATGTGGATCGCCTATCGGCAATTAAAATTAGAAAGAAAAGATAGGCAAATATCAGAAGCATTAAGGTTTCAGGAATATTATCTACAATTAGTTAATATGCATACGCAGTTTATGGAGCATTTTGGGACATGTACTTATTATAATAGAGACATTCCTAATACTCAAATAATCACGATGGATCCCAGTTATCTACAAAAGATGCTTGGTACATTATCCAGTTTCGAAATACTTCAATCTAAAATTGAGCTGTGGTTGCCAGATGATTTATCTAATGCCAGTGGAGATTTATTTAAGGAAGTAAAGGAAATTATGAATAAAATAGCACATGAGGCTGCTACACTGTTCGATATACAAAATACTATAACTAAATTACCAAGACTAAAAGATGCTATAAATATAGTATACAAGCAATATGCTAGTAAGTATAAAAACATTATAATTCCAGCTTAATAAATCTTGATGAGTACTGTTAATCTATCTTAGCATAGATATTTAGACATCAAAATCCCAAAATTTACAGAGGGAACTGCTACCCCTATCTTTAGCATTACTTTACAGATTATCCCATATAGATGGATTAATTAGACCTTGAGGTTAGTAACATCTATCAACCCACGCGGCGCATTTTCTAAATTCAACCGGACAAATTTGGTTACTCAACCGAAGCTACCTATTCAGCGCATCATCCCATCTGTTAATACTCCTGATCATCGGATTTTGCTATTGAGTAGAACAAGGCACATAAAGTAGATTTTATTTATGGATTAGGTAGCCATTTTGAACGCTATGGCAAACCTGTAAACTAAATTTATAATGAACCCCTGATTAATCCCGATCAGGTTTTTTACCAATAATGAGCCACTCTGTTGCTTAAGTAAACCCTATATAGTTATAAACTAATTAATATGCCAGTTAGATTTTATTTAACCAGCTTTATTCTGTAGTATATGATACAATATAAAAATTATATTTTTGGGAGACATTATGGCTAACACTCAAACACGTAAGAGAACTTTGTTATTGCGAATCCCCCTTTTGTTTCTGATAGGCACTGTGTTGCTTGGTGAAGTTGCCTGCCATGCAGTAGCACAAACTCAGCCGCCATCGTCTAATTATAATGATTGGTCATGGTTTAAAGATACTTATTGGATTGTACCAGAGCAAGGTATTTACTCAATTGCACATAATCCCAGTAATCCAAGAGAATTTAATGTTTTGCGCGGGCAAACAGTCTTTCATTTAACTGATTACTTCAATGGCTATTTCACTGGTGCAGTTGTTGTAAAACTTACGCAAAACCTGGTTCCTAGTTGCCAGTATGTTCTGGGTGAAGTTACACCCCAGGGCGCAGTATATATGACTATGTTTAATGCTGATGATGGGACAATTACTAATGAGCCTATTGGTAATATGGTACTTATAAATAATAAGTGGACCATGGTAAATACCATGACTGGACCAGCTAATAATGGTGGTTCTGTTAGTCATTGGGCGTATATGGTACTAACCCAGCCTAGTGATCCCACCTGGAGTAATCTGCCATTTGCAAATGAGTCTATTCCTGAGTTTATGTCTGCATGCCCACCAGGTCCAATGATAAGCTTATAAAGTTATTGATAATTAATATCTACCAACCTGATCAACCCTCGATCAGGTTTTTTCTTGCCTATAGTCCAATAGATAGAAAAAGACTACTATTATTACTACCTTTATACTACCACTTTTAAACCATGGTAGCCCACTGTATCGATTGTAGCACAATGAATTTATGACATTACACTACCCAAATTACCATAATTTGCTACAAACTTTTATTTAAAGTTACAAAAAAATTTACCAAATAAGCAAGGAAATTACCCAATTGACCCCGATCAGTTTTTTTATTGACATTACATTAGTATATGCTAATATAGTTCTATGAGTAGATATACAATTAGATTTTGGGGCTAGACAATCAAAGCACATTTAAAGGTGTGCTAATATATTATAGCTACGCTGAACTAAAGTTTGAAATAGTTCCTGATTGTAAAAGCAAGACACTACAGGATATTGTTAGAGGTAAAGTATCAGCTGAATCAGTAATCCACACAGATGGCTGGCGTGGTTATGACGGTTTAGTGGATATAGGATATGATAAACACTTTCGTGTTAATCATGGTAACAATGAGTTTGCTAATAAACAAACTCATATTAACGGTATAGAGCGCTTTTGGTCATTTGCCAAAACTAGATTAGTAAAGTTTCATGGTATTTCTAAAAGCACATTTAATCTGCATTTAAAAGAATGTGAGTTTAGGTCCAATTATCGGAATGATAATCTCTATGCTATAATATTAAAATTGGTTAGAAATAATCCGCTTTGATTGTTTTAATTAGGGATTAATAATTCTTTAAGACAACTATTGTAGCATTAAAAATTCAATCTGATTCTGTTTTATCTAAAAGCACCTTTAAGATCTTTAAATGTTAACAAAAATTGCAATAACTGAGATAAAAATTAGATATTTTCAGATAATTACACTATGTGGTACTACTATTAACGAGGCATAGCTATCTTAGAACAAGGTAGCAAAGGACATTACCCGAGTATCAGCCTAAAATAATAGCTAAAGGCTATTAAGAATATAAATTCAATTAATTAGACTTTAAGGATGGTTTGAATTAAAATATCTCCCTGTAAGAAACAAAAATAACTAAAGAGGGAAATAATCATGATGCTAAGTACAATAACTCCGTTTATCCCAGGAACATTAACCTACCTTAAAGTTGCGGTGCTAAACCGGGGCGGAAAAGTATGTCCATTAAATACAAGTAACTTTTGTATTCTTGAAAAATAAAATAACCCCGGTATTATACTCCGGGGTTATTTTATTTAGTAGAACAGAAAACCAATTACACATTAAAGCGGAAATGCATAACATCGCCATCTTTGACGATATATTCTTTCCCCTCGAGCCTCATTTTGCCAGCTTCCTTAGCACCCTGTTCACCTTTATACTGAATAAAATCAGAGTAGCCAATCACTTCAGCGCGAATAAATCCACGCTCGAAGTCAGTATGAATTACTCCCGCTGCCTGTGGTGCAGTAGCTCCAATATTAACAGTCCAGGCGCGAACTTCTTTCACTCCTGCTGTAAAATAAGTTTGTAAACCAAGAAGATTATAGCCTGCACGAATCAAGCGATTTAGCCCTGGCTCTTCCATTCCCATATCATTCAAAAATTCAAGCTTATCAGCATCATCAAGCTCAGCTATTTCAGATTCTATTGCAGCACAGATTGCCACAATCGGTGCATTTTGCTCTTTAGCGTAAGCCGTTAATTTATCCAAATGTGCATTATTTTCAAAGCCAGCTTCACTCACATTAGCAACAAACATTGCAGGTTTAACCGTTAAAAGGCAAAGAGGCTTTATCAGTAACAATTCTTCTTCATCCAAACCAAGTGTCCGGGCTGGGTTTCCTTCATTTAGATGTGGTAACAATTTCTCCAGTGTAGCAATTAATTTTTGAGCTTCTTTATCACCCGACTTAGCTTTTTTACCTTCACGCTGAATACTTTTTTCAACTGTTGCCATATCTGCAAGTGCCAATTCCATTGTAATCACTTCAATATCACTAATCGGATCAACTTTGCCACTGACATGGATAATGTTATTATCTTCAAAGCAACGTACCACATTTACTATTGCATCAGTTTCACGGATATTAGCAAGAAATTGATTTCCTAAACCCTCACCTTTTGACGCTCCAGCAACCAAACCTGCAATATCGACAAATTCAACAATTGCCGACTGAATTTTTTGTGGATTAACAATTTTTGATAATTCAGCCAAACGATGATCTGGCACTTCAACAATACCTACATTTGGCTCAATAGTACAAAACGGATAATTCTCAGCAGCAATTCCTGCTTTAGTTAACGCATTAAACAAAGTTGATTTACCAACATTTGGCAAACCAACAATTCCACATTTTAAAGACATCTAGATTCCTTCTAATCAATACAACTTGTATATATCTGACATTCTAGCACAAAATAGCCTAAACCGTCTCTGAAATCTTGGCAGAAAGGAAATGAATGATGCACTATTTCAAAGTATCCTTTATTTGCTGACTTTAGCCTGATTGGGGTATTTATGCTAAAATCTATTCTTCAGGAGGAGTTCAAATGAAGGTAATAAATCTAGATTCAGCATTAATTGCGCTTGAAATAACCGGAGAAGATGCAGCAAGTTATTTACAAGGACAGCTTACCAATGACATTGGTGAACTAAGCCATGTCCAATTTCAGTTATCGGCACATTTAAACAATAAGGGGAGAATAATTGCCTCCTTTTTTATTCTAAAAAATATGACTGGCGGATTTTATCTCATCACCAGTAAAACTCTTGCTGATAAAATTCTACCGCGCTTAAAAATGTTCATTTTACGTAGTAAAGTACAATGCCAACTCAGTACCAAAAGCATTTATTATCAAACAATAAAACCTGCCACAATAGAATTTGCCGAATTGGCAACGAATAATTTTCTATGTATTGGTGATCTGCCTGAAGATGCAATAGAAGATACAAACTCATGGCACAAAGTGCTGGTTGATAATGGAATCCCCATGATTTATGCAAACTCCAGCGAGAAGATTATTCCCCAGCAGGTGAACTATGAACTTATCGGTGGAGTTAACTTTAAAAAAGGCTGTTATACCGGACAGGAAATCGTTGCTCGCACTCATTATCTTGGCAAAGTCAAAAGGCGGATGCAAAAACTCACCTCTGTCAATGAACCAACAATAGGACAAACCGTCGTTAGTCCAAAACTGGATAATCAGGAAGTTGGTTTTATTGTTGACTACTATAAAGCTGAAGACAAGTATCATGGACTAGTATCAATTCAGACTGATTGTGCTAGCGATGCATACCTTGATAACAATCTAGAAACACCTATTCTTTGTACACCCATTTTAGCCGAAACCGAATAATCACCATGAAAAACACACATCTTATAAATCACCCATTAGTCCAGCACAAGTTAACTATTATGCGCGATAAAAACACCGGCACCAAGCAGTTTCGCGAACTTTCTAAAGAGTTATCACAGTTACTTGGTTATGAGGCTATGCGCCATCTGACAAATTCATATATGGAAATTGATACCCCGTTAACTAAAATGTCAGCTCCAACTTTATCAGGTAAAAAGCTGGCATTAATTCCCATCCTAAGAGCAGGCTTAGTTATGTCTGATGCTATTGCCGATTTTGTCCCTCATGCCAAAATTGGTCACATTGGCTTATACCGTGATCCAGAAACTCATCTACCAATCGAATACTATAGTAAATTCCCAACCGAACTTGACCTGTGTGAAGTATTTGTACTTGACCCCATGCTAGCAACGGGTGGTTCAGCGATTGCAGCGCTTTCAATTCTGAAGGAGCACGGTGCCAAAAATATAAAGTTTGTGTGCTTTCTTGCTGCGCCAGAGGGTATTGCAAAATTACATGAATCACATCCTGATGTAGATATCTACACCGCAGCAATTGATGAAAAGCTAAATGAAAACAGCTATATTGTTCCAGGACTTGGTGATGCTGGCGACCGGATATTTGGAACAAAATAATGGCAAAGCTCTATTTTCGCTATTCGGCAATGGATGCAGGCAAAACCCTTGACCTACTTAAAGTTGCTTATAATTATGAAGATCGTGGACAGCATACACTAATAGTTACTTCAGCTATAGATAAACGTGCTGGCAATAATAAAGTCAAATCAAGAATTGGTTTTGACAAAGAGGCATTATCAACACAGATCGGTGATAATCTCCATGATTTGATTCAAAAGGAAAATCAGAAACAGAAAATTGCCTGCGTACTAATAGATGAGATTCACTTTTTTAGCCCAGAACAAATACTACAACTATCTGATGTGGTTGATTTCCTCAATATACCGGTAATCTGTTATGGATTAAGGAGCGACTATCGAGGAGAACCATTTCCTGCGGCATCAACTCTCCTAGCAATTGCTGATACACTGGAAGAAGTAAAAACCATATGCCACTGTGGGCGTAAAGCCAATTTTAATATGCTAGTCAGAAATGGTACTGTTATCAAAGCCGGAGAACAGGTTGTCGTTGATGATGACAATCTAAAAACTGTTGATAGTAAGTATATCTCCGTTTGTCGCAAACATTGGAAGCTTGGCGTTTGGCAGTAAGTAAACGCAAGCTATATTACCATTTTCTGCGATTAGAATCTTATAATAGATTACTAGCACAGACCTTTATTATTTGACCGGGCAATTATATACTCCATAAGTTCTCTGCCCATTGACAATTTCAGAAGTCGGCGTTACCGTATTACCACCCATTGATGCGGCTTCATTTCTGGCTAAAGTATCAAGCTGGCTTTCAGCTTTCTCTTGGCTCTGGAATGTAGTAGCTTTCGACCAGATTGACACATTGGTATTACCCAAATACTTACAATTAGTATAGGAACTTCCCTTAGGTAAAACCGTAGTACTCTCAGCCTGTGGATTGAGGCTGACAAAAGAACAAGCGGTAAGAGTAACAGCAAAAGCACCCAATATAATATTTATCCCATTTTTTTTCACGTCAAGACTCCAATGCATTATATTTTTTATCGTAATAATTATAACTAAATTTCCCAAAAACATGACTACATTTTTGGCATCAAAAAATTAAGCTGTAAATCAACACACTGTTTTACAATCAAATAAAACAACACCAAGAAGCATTTAGGTGTAAAACAAGGTGTATTCTTATAAAAAGCAGGCAATTACAAGCTAAAGTATAGCCAAAAATTATAACTTATTTGGCAATGGAAAAACTATTTATAAATCTCCTTACGATGCCCAATACTTACCACTTCTACAGTAACAATATTATCTTTAATGATACAAAGCACGCGGTAATCCCCTACCCGATAACGCCAATATTCACTTAGCGCATCACCTTTTAGCTGCTTACCCCACAATCTGGGGTTAACACCGGACAAAACCCTATCCTCAAGCCATTTAATTATGCGCCTAGTAATTGGCTTATCTAATGACTTTAACTGCTTTAATGCACTCTCGCTAAAATCAATCTTCCAAGCCAAGCTCACGCTTTACCTGCTCCATAGAGTATGTCTTTTCTTTACGTGCCAGCACTTCATCAATGCTTTTAATATCTAATGCATCCTCTATCTTTTCAATGATGGCATCACGAATAAATTTAGCTCTAGTAGTGTGCATACCCTCCACTAGCTTATTCAATATCTCATCAGCACCAGCTGGAAGCCTTACACTGGTGGATACAGCAGCATGTTTCATTATTTACCTCACTACAATTTGTATTCAATATTAACTACAATATTATACAAGGTTATTTATAGGGCGTCAATTAAATTTCTGGAAGATTAGGAATTGGCTTTTGCTCTGTCTCAATGACTTTAGGTATAATATATAAATTTATTATATTAACTTGAGTATTATAATGTTCTATAGCAGAATCATCATTATATTTTCTTGCGCATAGCTTAGAGTTTCACTTATGCTGATAAGAATGACTTTCTAACCACTTATAAATAGTTGCAGTATTATCCAAATCCCAAATTTTAAAATTTTGAATACTCACCAGTAAAGAACTTTTATCATCTGACATCTTGACATTATACTTTATATTGTTTAATAAAATTGGCTCAGATGGCTCTGTATTTACAATGAGTTGAAGCATATAGGCATCACATACAATATCATTTTGACTATTTTCAGTCGTAAATAATTGATCCCCGTGAGTAACAGCATTAATAACAAATCCATATCTATCATCTGTGATTGAATTTAAATAACTACTATACATCTGTCCGACAATGTTTAATGTAGCTTGAGAGCCGCATTTAGGTACATTCACTTTACTTTGGTAATAGCTATAACTAATTATCAGAATTGTTACAGGCATAATAATAAATAATATTGCCTTACTCACATGCACACCTTCTAAAACCCTAAATTAATCACAATTTGCACTTGGGGGATGATTTTCTATATCATATCCAATGCTATCTTGAAGCTTAAAAGAATAGCATTGCATACTACTAAAACCATTGTTAATACACTGATTATACCTTTGTTTAATAAATTTGTCCTTTTGGGCGTAATATTTTTTATATAGTATACTTTTTTGAAAATTAGCAATGCATGATTCTTTTGCTTCTTTTTTTCTATTATCTTCCGCTATCTTCTCATTTTGTTTTTTTTCATCAGCTACTTGTTGAGTATCAACTATCTTTTGCGCTTGGAATAGTACATTCTTTTTGAGCGCGTTATACTGACTATTTAAATCAGTTGAAAAATCCTGTAAAAAAGTTCCATTATATTTTTCACCATATCGATCCTTAGGGGTCATTAAGAATATACATGGCGAACTCCAACTACGTTGTAGTCTAATTAAGTCACGATCATCTATAGGATTACAAACATTATAATTATTTAACTGTATTGCAAGACTATTTATACTTTGTTGAATACTACTTTTATCAATTACCGTATTACATGAATTTTCTTTATAGTCCGATATATCATCATACTTCACCCCTTGTCCTTTAAAACTTACAGATGAAGTGCAGTCATATGCTAATTGCTTAGCTATAATTTCAGAAATTTTATTCTCATAGACTTTGTTATCGCTTACTATAGGCATACTACTACAACCCGATAACGCAAGTATAAATATCAATTTCCCCATCAATTCACGCCTTCAAAAAATAACATTATCTGTAGACATAGCCTGTATCTTCCCACTATTATTATAGTACGTTGTTACACCTTGATTATAGGTTGTAAGAGTTGTTGAGTTATATGGAATATTTTCAGCACAAATAGCACCAATAATTAAATTTAGAATCCATAATTTCATTTATCGCACCAAGAAGAACTTTATAATTGTAATTTTAATACAAATCCCATTATTTATACCTTAAAAGTCCTGACAATCGGGTAATTATATAGAAAAACTTAAAATCGCTTTTAAATTTAGTGGTTTTTTACTACAAATATTAAAACCCAGAATCAAAAATTCTAAATGAAATAGCCGGTTTTACCGGGTCATCACCAGCTGCGGCTGCATTTAAAATATTGCATAATGCAGTTAATTCATGATCAATACTCAAGTCATACATAGCTTTAAACCATGATGCAGGATAACGCTCAAGTAAGGGGGCAATCCGTAAACAGTCAGCTTCTTTCTTTGTACCTATGCTAAGCTCCATATATCTAACTATCTTACGCATATGGGGATACGTCCTACACATCTTTTGAACTTTCCACGTTTTCCACTTATACGCATAATATAATCTCTGCCATCTTTCAGGTAGCCTGCGTATATCCATATTACTAGGGATACCAACCAAGTTGGATTTAGTATTGTGTGATTTTCTCATTCTCATAACTCCATTAATCCACCATATCCAGTGGACTAGCCTAAAATTTTCAGTTTATTTCTGAGAAGGGTTTGGCTATATCCCCTCTTTCATTTTGGTAACTTTTGGGACGCTTTTTACTAGCTTTAGATTTAGATATTTTTATCCAATTTATATCTACATATATTTTATATAGTAAACCTAAAATAATTGAAATCTTTCTTAGTTTATCCAACAACTGATCATCATCTACATTTAACTGACTATATTGATATATTATTTCATAGCATTTGATCAAACAAAGATAAATTGCTCCATCGCAGTCTGCTGGCAATTTTATATCATTGAATAAACTATGATTTACCATTGTGAAAGTACTACCTTTCAACAATTTCATATTTCCTGTTAAATTAATCATGTCAGGATTTTCAATATCACAAAAAAATAAATAAAGTTTAGAGCATCTAGTAACATCAAGTAGGTTCAATCTTTCAAGAACATTAAAGGCTCTATATTCACCAGATTTATTACCGCTATTTTGAGTCTTCCTTATTAATTTACCTAAACCGTCTTTTAATTCATTAAAATCTAAAAACTCTTGAGTAATTTCAGAGATAATAGCAGCAGCAGGTTCGTCATTAAAGATTCCACTTATTGAGTTTCTCGACCGTATAAATTTCATAATAGTAATATTTAAATCAAGATTACTTATAGAGTAAGTTGGTAAAATATCATTTAAATATCCTGTTATACAACTTTCATACATTGAATTAAGCTCTGGTTGTACTTTCATTATTCATACCTATAAAAATTATTTTTCTGAGCTTATGCTGACCACCAGCATTCACTCACAGCAAGATTCTATAATTTTTAATTTCAAAAGTCCACCCTAAACTAAAATACATCATAAAACATGTTAAAATGATACAATATTTCTTGATCAATTAAACTATCCAGTATATCTGCCCACCGTTGTAACATCTCTTTGCGTTGCTCAATAAATTGGCTGCGTTGATAAACCTGCTTAATACCGCCTTTGCTATGATTTAATGCCACCTCAATATAATCACTTGGATAGCCTAGTTCTCCCAAATGAGTTGCACCAGTGCGGCGTAAATCATGAACAGTGACATAACTCTGCCTATCATTTCCAAATATAGTTTTATTAAAGTTACGTAACATCCAGTTAAGATTAGTTGCACTGATCGGGGAATCTTGAGTAATACCGGGAAAAATATATTTACTACCTCTACTAAGCTTTTTTAACTTTTCAAACATATTTGAAGCCTGTTTTGGTAATGGGATAACTAATTGTGAGTTCATTTTACTTTCATTTATAATGAATCTAGATTGCTCAAAATCAACATTTTCCCAAGTAGCATGGATTAATTCGGACTTACGCGTAAGTAGCATTAATGATAAATGAACGGCTAATTTAGTCTGAGTTCTTATATTAGAGGCATAGACAAAATCCAATAATTGTTTTATCTCATTATTATTTAAATGGCGGGTTCTTGGTTTATCGCGATAAATATTAACCGCTTTAATCTTTGTGGCAGGATTATATTCGATTATTTTAAGCTCAACAGCAAAATCAATTAATACTTTTATATTTATTAGAATTAATCGCGCCACAGAAGCACTATTATTTTCTATCTTTGGCAATAGTAAACGTTGTTTAATAAAATCATCAGTAATTTTAGTAACTAGCTCATTACCAATCACCGCAATAATATTACGCTTACAGAGGTTAGGTATTCATTTCTACTGCGCTCTTTAGTTCTGACAATTGGCAATCCTCTATTATGTATCGATCAAACAAATCACTGACAGTAATTTGTCTATCTTTTTCGCGTTTCTTTTCCTCATTCGGGTCTACCCCTTCGGAAATTTGGGCACGAAACTCTAAAGCCTTTTTTCTCGCCTCATTTAATGTAATATCAGGATAATCACCGATCACCACCCAAGAAGCTTTATTGTCGTTACGAATACGATATTTGAATTTGCAGCTACCAATCTTAGTAACTATCAGATATAGATTATTTCCGTCTGCCATTTCTTTAATCTTTGGCTGTCGCTTTCCCAATAAGCTATCTATTTGAGTTTTGTTTAGTTTTGCCATATATGTACCCCTATAGTCTAGTAAGTAAGGCAAGTACACCTTATTAAATGAATATTATACAAGGGGAATTTTTAGGTGTATTTTTTGCACCTTATTATAGATTTTGATAGATAGATGTAGAATACAAGAGAATAAAAAACCCTTTATTTGCAAGGCATCATAAAGGGTCATGTATAAGCATAAAATATGACTACATTTTTGGCATCAGATGTTTAAAATTTTTCATCATCTTAAATATACCACCACCGCTAAATTTCTTCATCATCTGGCTAACTTGCTCATATTGCTTTAGAAGCTGATTCACCTCTTGCACCGAAGTACCACTACCTAAGGCAATCCGACGTTTACGTGAAGCTTTTAATAAGTCTGGCTTACGTCGCTCTTCGGAAGTCATTGAATCAATTATCGCTACATTTTTCTTGATCATTTTATCATTGATGACCTGAGGGGCTTTTTCAGCAATATTTCCCGGCAATTTATCGAGAATTTTACCCATACCACCCATATTATTCATTTGCTCAAACTGCATTTTGAAATCATTCAAATCAAAGCCTTTACCTTTTTTGACTTTCTCCATCAATTTCTTGGCTTCGACTTCGTCCACATTACCCTGAACTTCTTCAATCAGTGATAATATATCACCCATACCAAGAATACGTGAAGCCATCCGATCTGGATAAAAAGGCTCAAGCCCTGCTACCTTCTCAGAAACACCAATGAATTTAATTGGCTTACCAGTTACCTGACGAATTGAAAGCGCAGCACCACCACGAGCATCACCATCCATTTTGGTAAGAATAACCCCGGTCAGATTTAAGGTATCATTAAATGCCTTCGCAGTATTCACCGCATCTTGACCAAGCATGGCATCAACGACAAATAAGGTCTCAACTGGGTTTAGTGTCTGATGCAAATTTTTAATCTCTTGCATCATATATTCATCAATGGTTAATCGTCCTGCAGTATCGACCAGTAATACATCAAAATAATGCTTCTTAGCATAATCAACAGCAGCTAAAGCAATTGCTTCTGGCTTTTCTTCAACACTACTTGGGAAACATTCAATATCCAGTGATTTAGCAAGCGTTTTAAGCTGCTCAATCGCAGCCGGACGATAAACGTCACAACTAACAACTAAGACTTTTTTCTTTTCAGCTTCTTTAAGCCGCTTGGCAAGTTTACCAACCGTGGTAGTTTTACCAGCACCTTGCAAACCTGCCATCAGGATAATTGCGGGAGGAACTGCACTAAGATTTAATTTATCATTAAATCCACCCATAAGTTCGGTTAATTTGTCATTTACGACTCCAACTAATGCCTGTCCAGGTGTAAGGCTACCAACAACCTTTTCACCAAGAGCTTCTTCTCTGATCGTATCAACAAATTGCTTAACTACTGGTAGCGCAACATCAGCTTCCAGTAAGGCAATTCTGATCTCACGCAAGGCATCTTTAATATTCGATTCAGTTAACCGGGCATTTCCCGACAGAGTTTTTACAACCCCAGATAACCGAGCTGATAAATTTTCAAACATTCTAATTTATTCCTAAATAATACTAGCTACGTAATTCACTTGGCAGGGCAAATGTCATATGCTCTTCGACAACACTCAATGATTCAGTCGTACTATAACCCAATCCACGCAAACGATTAATCACACCCTCAACCAAAACCTCTGGCGCAGAAGCCCCAGCAGTCACTCCAACTGAACTAACCTCATTTAACCATTCGGGCTGAATCTCGTAATCAAAATCAATCAGGTATGATTTTACCCCTAAATTCTCGGCTAGTTCTTTCAGCCGATTTGAATTAGAGCTATTTTTACTGCCAATAACAATTACTGCATCACAGCTTTCTGCCATTGCTTTTACTGCATCTTGACGATTTTGGGTGGCATAGCAGATATCTTCGTTTTTTGGCAACTTGAGATTTGGAAAAGTCTTTTTCAGCTTCTCGATAATAGATTTAGTTTCATCTACTGATAAGGTTGTCTGAGTAACCACCGCAATTTTCTCAATATCCCGTGGAAGCTCCAAATTATCAATATCTGCTTCATGTTCGATCAAATGGATGTGATCAGTTACCTGCCCCATAGTTCCTTCGACTTCAGGGTGCCCCTTATGCCCAATCATAATGATAGTATAACCTTGGCGGTAAAGATTTCTGATTTCAACATGAACTTTACTAACTAATGGGCAAGTTGCATCAAAAATCATGGTAAGATTTTTGGATTGTGCTTCATCACGGACAGACAAAGGTACACCATGCGCCGAATAAATCAAAATACTCCCAGCAGGAACATCTTTTATATCTTCAATAAATATCGCACCACGCTCAACCAGTCCATCAACAACATATTTATTATGAACGACTTCGTGGCGAACATAAACTGGTGCACCATACTTTTCAAGTGCTTTTTCGACAATGGTTATCGCCCGATCAACGCCAGCACAAAAACCCCGCGGATTTGCCAAAATGATTTTTTTCATGGTTATTTCTTACTGACAAAAAGACTATCAATTATCAGTAAAGTAACTCCAACCGTAATAAAACTATCGGCAACATTAAATGCAGGCCAGTGGTGAGTACCGACATACCAATCAATAAAATCAGTTACTTTCCCGGCAACAATCCGATCAATCAGATTGCCAAGTGCACCGCCCAGAATAAAACTGAAGGCTAACCCAGCAAGCAGATTAAATGGCTTAGTCATAATATAGTAAATCAATCCTATAGAAACCGCAATCGCAATACCAGCAAAAAAGATTTTCTGCCAGCCATTTTGGGAAGCCAAAAAGCTAAATGCAGCACCTTCATTATAAGCAAGCGTCCAATTCCAAAATGGCATTACTGGCTTCAATTGATACAATTCAAGATGCCCTCGAACTATATATTTACTTATTTGATCCAGAACAATCACTATTAGGCTAATACCCAATAGCCCCATTCGGCATGATTTAGTCAATTCTTTTTGCATATTAGAAACCTTATTTTATTTAAGCAAATTTACGCAGTTCGCCATTTCCCGCAATATTTTCATGACAACGTGGACAAATCGCTGGATGCTCGGCAATTGTTCCTACTGCATCATCATAATGCCAGCAACGTTCACATTTAGGCGCATTACTCACTACCACCTCTACCTGCGTTTCTGCCGCCTCTTCAAGGTTGATTTTAGAAACCATATAGGCAAATTTGAGATCATCGCCAAGCGATGCCAAAATTGGATATAGTTTACTATCTGCTTTGATTTTTAATTCAGCCTGCAATGAAGCACCAATTAATCCGGCAGTACGTTTATTCTCCAACTCTTTCAGAACTAAAGTTCTAAATTCTCGAATTGCAGCCCATTTTTCCAGAAGCTTACTATTATCACCAGCCAATGGCAAATTATGATGTAAATGATACAAGGTTGAATCATCTTTATCACCTGTTAGCACTTCCCATGCCTCATCACTAGTAAAGGCAAGAATTGGTGATAACATTTGTAACAATGCTTTACTGATATGCCATAAAGCTGTTTGTGCTGAACGACGCGCATGACCATCTGCCTTAGAAGTATATAGGCGATCTTTTAGCACATCAAGATAAAAGCTACCTAGCTCTTCTGAACAGTAACTAACCATTTCCTGAATAATAAAATGGAATTGATAGCTTGGATACAGCTGGTTTACTACTTTATCTTGTAATTTATGTAAATAAGCCAAGGCATACTGATCAATTTCAAGCAGCTTATCTATACCCAGAGCATCTTTGCTATAATCAAAATCATTTAGATTAGCAAGTAGGAACCTTAAAGTATTGCGAATCCGGCGATATGATTCAGTTACCCGTTTCAATATTTCATCGGAAATAGATAATTCACCAGAATAATCGGTTGCCGCAACCCAAAGGCGTAAAATATCCGCACCATACTTATTAATCACTTCCTGAGGTGCAACAATATTTCCTTTAGATTTGGACATCTTATGCCCATTACCATCAACAACAAAACCATGCGTCAATAACTGTTTGTAAGGAGCACGCCCTTTAACTGCACAGCCAGTTAACATTGAAGACTGGAACCAACCACGATGCTGATCCGAACCTTCCAGATATAAATCCGCAGGCCATTGCAACTCTTCTTTTGCATCAACCACTGTCAAATGGGTAGTCCCGGAATCAAACCAGACATCAAGAGTATCTGTGAGTTTTACGTAATTATCTAAATCTTCACCAGATAGTAGTTGCTCAGGCTTTAAATCAAACCAAGCATTGATACCTTCGCTTTCAATCAAATCAGCTACTTGCTGAAGTAGATTATAGGTTTCTGGATGTGGCTCGCCAGTTTCTTTATGCACAAAGAAAGCAATTGGAACACCCCAATTCCGCTGTCTTGAAACACACCAGTCAGGTCGATTTTTTATCATCGCTTCAAGCCTAGCCCTACCCCACGCTGGGAAAAAGGCAGTATCATCTACTGCTTTATTTGCTTTTTCGCGTAGTGTTAGATCATCATTGCCATGCTTATCCATCCCGATAAACCATTGTCCAGTAGTTCGGAAAATTATCTTACTTTTATGGCGCCAGCAACATGGATAGCTATGGGTAATCTTGGCAGCATTCATTAATCGCTGCTTATTCTGCAAGACTTCGATAACTTTTTCATTAGCAGCAAAAACATTCAATCCAGCAAATAGCTCAGTACTTGCTAAATAACAACCATCATCACCAACCGGATTATGTAAATCAAGATCGTATTTGGAACTAACCAAAAAGTCATCCATACCATGAGCTGGAGCGGTGTGAACCAATCCAGTACCCGCATCATCAGTTGCATGTTCACCCAATATCATCGGTACTTGACGATCATAAAATGGATGTTCAAACTTTAATAATTCAAGCTTACTACCTTTTACAGTTGCAATTACTTGATGATGACTTCCTTCACCGTGGTAGCGCTTAATCGCATCGACTACCAAATTTTTGGCAACAATTAAATACTTACTATTAATCGCAACCAGAGCATAATCAACTTCCGGTCCAGCACATATCGCTTGATTGGCAGGTAATGTCCATGGTGTGGTAGTCCAGATTACTGCATAAACCTCGGCATTGTGTGGTATCTCAACTCCAAACTCTTTGGCAATCTCATGATTATCAACAGCTTTAAAGGCAACATCGATAGCTGGCGACTCTTTATCATAATATTCTACTTCAGCTTCGGCAAGTGCTGATCCACAATCAATACACCAATAAACTGGTTTTACACCACGAAATAAATAACCATTTTTATAAATTTCGCCCAAAACACGCACAATTCCAGCTTCAGTCTTAAATTCCATGGTTTTATATGGATTATTCCAGTCACCAAGTACACCAAGCCGTATAAAATCAGCTTTTTGTTGCTCTATCTGCCCATTAGCATACTCACGACATTTATTACGAAATTCACGTGGCTCCATATTTTTGCCAAACTGCTTTTCGATATTATGCTCGATAGGCAACCCATGGCAATCCCAGCCTGGTACATAAGGAGCATCAAAGCCCGCTATGGTTTTACTACGAATGATTATGTCTTTAAGAATTTTATTGGTAGCATGTCCTATATGAAGCTGTCCATTAGCATATGGAGGTCCATCATGTAAAATAAACTTATTTCGCCCGCGACTAATTTCACGAATTTTCTGGTAACGATTTTCTTTTACCCATTTATCCAGCATTGCTGGTTCACGCTTAGCCAAATCTCCACGCATCGGAAATGGCGTATCCAATAAGTTTACGGTATTCTTATAATCCATTAATCATTCCTTAATTTGCACGAACAAAAAAATCACGTGCATCATCCATATCTTTATACATTTGTTTAAATAGGGTATCCAGATCGTCAAACTTCAATTCTGGACGCAAATATTCAAGTATTTCAACGGTCGCAATTTTACCATATAAATCAGTATTTACATCGAGTAAATGGGTTTCTATCTTATAGACTTTACCCTCACTTACAGTTGGATTTTTACCGATATTCGTAACACCGTTATAGCGAACTCCATCGATATATACATAAGAAACATAAATCCCCCAGAGAACTGGGCGGATTTTGCATAAATTTAGATTTATAGTTGGCATCCCAAATTTACGGGCTAGTTGATTTCCCCGTACTATCCGAGAACTATAGCGAATATTACGCCCAAGATAATCCCGAATCAAACCAAGTTGCTGCTCACTTGCCAACTCCCGAATCAAAGAACTAGATACTCTTATCTGATTATGTTTTACTTCCGTAAACTCATCAGTAACAATACCATGACGGATTAGATCGGCAATTGTACCCCGAGCCTTGGCACCAAAACGGAAATCGTGCCCAACTATCATCTGATCTATCTTTAGTTTTTCTTCAAGATAATCCTCGATAAACTCATCTGGACTTAGTTTTGCCATACTAGCATTAAAATGAAGAACTACTATTTCGTCAATAAGTTTAGATTCAGCAAGAATCATCACTTTATCACGCAAAAGGCTAATCCTTGGCGTACGGATAGTTCCACTTTGATCTGCAAAATACTCATGAGGAAGAGTATCAAAAGTAATTACCATACTCCTAGCATTCTCAGCCTTGGCAACCGCATTTAATTTCTCGATTAACTGCCAATGTCCGCGATGCATACCATCAAAATTACCAATAGTGGCAATGGTCTTCTGCTGCTTTTGTTTGGCTTCAGTGATTTTTAAACGTAACATATAAACTCTGGCAATAAAAAATCCCACACAAGAGTGCGGGACATTCACAAAAAGTATTAGTTATTCGACGGGAACTTCTTCCTGTTTAGTCTGTTCAACTGAGATTTCAACTCGCCGATCAGGTGCTGCACAAGCAACCAGTTCAGCATGTTTTTGCTCAAATTTCTTCAACTCTTCATCCATTTTTTTACGCTCTTCTTTAGGCTGAGTCTTCTCACGAGCAGTAATTGAATTGATTTTATCAATATCATCTTTACCATACTTCTTGAAACACTCAGGAGAAGCCGTAGCATTTTTCATCCCCATGCCTTCAGCCACAATTGTATCAGGATTAAGCCCACCATGCTCCACGAAATAACTCTTTATTGCGTCAGCACGCTCCTGAGATAGCCGCTGATTATAATCCACTCCACCAATCATATCAGTATAACCACGAATGGTAATAGAATGAATTGCGGCGGAAGATTTAGCCAAATTCTCCAGAAATGCGCCTAGTTTGGCCTGACCTGCAACAGACAATTCAGGGCTATTAAAACTAAATAACTGTGTATCAGACTCCATAAATGAGGTCATCTTAGTAACATACTTCTTCTCTTCAGGCTTTTCCGGAGCTTCACCACATTCCTCAATACCATTAGCCGCCACCCAGTATGCCGTGTGTAAGCACTGCCGATATGAAGTCTTTACAACCGTTGACCCAGATGCAGGAGAATAAACGTATCCTGCAGGTGGCATATTATCTGCATTACTAGCTGCTATTCCACCCAATAGTAACAACGGCATTACCAATAAGACTTTTGCCTTTAACATCGCCTTCCCCGCATTGTAAATTATGTTCTAACTCCCTCAATTATACACAATTGATGAATATTGCCGCAATTAAGAGTTAAATATTTGCCCTAACCAATTCGCTATTGTTACAACCTCTTCATAACATACACTATGCGGCATTGGATACTCGAACCACTGATAATTAACATCAAGCGATTGTAAATACTTAACTGCCTCTTTAGCATAGGCTATGCTAACAACAGGGTCTTGCTGCCCATGACAGATTAAAAAAGGCATCTTTAATTTATGTTGGATTTTGGCAACATCTATCAAGGAAGTATCTGGTAGATATGCCGATAAAACCATAATTCCAGCAAAATTATAATCGAGCCCCAAACCAGTATAATATGCCATCACACCACCCTGAGAAAACCCAGCAACAACGATTTCCTCTGGCTTAAATCCTTCTTTTATTAAACCCTCGATTAATAGATGAATCCGCTCCCGATTTTCGAGTATTCCGGCAGAATCAACTTCTCGAGTTAAACTGCTAAAATCAGTTATATCATACCAAGCGCGCATCTGGTAGCCATTATTGATTGTCACTGGAATAATTGGCGCATTCGGAAAGACAAATTTTAATGAAAAAGGTAAGCGTAATTCCTCAACTATTGGCACAAAATCATTATAATCTGCACCCAAACCATGCATCCAGATGACTGCGCCAACGGGCTTTACATCTGGTTTATTTAATACAACTTTTGTTTCTAATTTATTACTCATTAATTTTAACCTTTATAATATGTAATTGCTCATATTGATAAGCCATGTAATTGCCGGAATATGAAGCAAGAGTATGGCCGCAGTGTACAAACGTACATAAGGAACCTTGCAGCATAGCTATTGCGAAATAGTCCTAGTAGTTACTATACTCAATCAGATTGAAGATTCATGGTAGGCGCGAGCGACGAAGCCTACAAGTAGTAAGTAAGAAGCGAAGCAACAACCCAGTAACTTCAAACAGTTTGAGTATATAATATCTTGAATACATCACGAGCTATTGCAAGTGTTTTATCAATTACTCGACTATCATGAACAGCGGAAATAAAACCAGCTTCATACATGCTCGGAGCAAAAAACACTCCCCGATCAAGCATTAGATGAAAAAAGCGGTTAAATAATTCCTGATTTCCTTCTTTAACTTCAGCAAAACTTTGTGGCACTCGATCAGAAAAGTAAAAACCAAACATCCCACCAACAGAGTCCACACTAAGACTAATGCCCTCTTCATTGGCAATCTTCTTTAAGCCATCCATTAGTAACGATGCACTATTAGCCAATCTTAAATAAAAGTCCTGTTGTTGAATCAGATCCAGCACCGCAAGTCCGGCAGTCACAGCAACCGGATTACCCGAAAGCGTTCCTGCCTGATAAACACCACCGATAGGCGCGAGACAATCCATAATCTCTGCCTTACCACCAAAACCAGCAAGAGGCATTCCGCCACCAATTACTTTACCAACTGTAGTCAGATCCGGTTTAATTCCAAGAAGTTGCTGCGCTCCACCAAGAGCAACCCGAAAACCAGTCATAACCTCATCAAAAACCAACACTGTTCCATTTTTAGTACATAATTCACGTAGCTGCTGGATAAATTCAGAAGTAGGACGAACCAGATTCATATTCCCGGCAAAAGGCTCGATTACAACAGCAGCGATCGCTTCTGGATACACCCGGAAAGCCTCGACTAATTGCTCAGTATCATTATACTCAAGCACCAATGTATGACGAACAGCTTCTTCGGGAACACCACTACTACTTGGATTACCAAAAGTCTGTAAACCCGAGCCAGCCTTAATCAATAGACTATCACTATGCCCATGGTAACAACCATTAAATTTGATTATATAATTACGCCGAGTGTAACCGCGAGCCAAGCGAATTGCCGACATTACCGCTTCCGTTCCAGAACTTACTAAGCGAAATTTGTCAATACTTGGTACCAATTCACATATTTTCTTGGCAAAAACCACCTCCAGCTCTGTTGGCGTCCCATAAGAAAAGCCATTGGCTAAAGCTTCAGTAACTCTAGCAATGACAGTTTTATTGGCATGACCAACAATATTAGCTCCCCACGAGCAAACATAATCGATATATTCTTTACCTTCAATATCAAAAAGACTACTTCCTTCTGCTCGAGCGGTAAAAAATGGTGTCCCACCAACCGAATTAAACGAGCGTACCGGAGAATTTACTCCCCCCGGAATACATAACTTCGCTTGCTCAAAAAGCTCTTTATTTGTTAACATTTTTCTTTTAAACTTTCTCAATATTTGCAATATTTAAATCCAGTGTTTTTTTACCAATTCCGATAAAAAATATCTCAGCAGTCATTTTTTTGCCATCTGCATTTAGGCGAAGAATTTTACCATTGCCAAACTTGGCATGTTTTATCATATCACCGATTTTGAGAGTAACATCACTGTCTTTCAAAGATACTCGCGAGGTTTTTGTCTCTGGGTGTTCAAATTCAGCACGTGAGTTTCGCATTCCACTATAATTACTCTCTGCTGGGTCATAATAACCAGACAACTCACTATAGCCGATTTTACTTACTCCAGAAATATTCTTGATTAACTCTGCCGGAATTTCATTAACAAATCTGGAAATAGGTGCAGCCAGTCGCTTACCCCACATTAGGCGACTACATGCACGCATGAGGTAGAGCTTTTCTTTAGCCCGGGTGATTGCAACATACATCAAACGGCGCTCTTCTTCGACTTCTTTCAGATTATTTAAGCAATTCTCATGCGGAAATAAACCATCTTCCAAACCAACGACAAAAACTACTTTAAACTCAAGCCCTTTAGCAGCGTGAACCGTCATTAACTGAACCGCAGAATCATAGCTATTTGCCTGATTATCACCTGATTCAAGTACTGCATGTGCCAAAAATTCAACCAGCGGATTAGTTGTATCTTCAGCTTGAAAACCAGTAACAGCCGAGATCAGCTCATTTAGATTCTCAATACGCTCTTCGCCTTCTTTAGGATCATTCTCATAATGTTCGCGAATACCACTAGTTTCAATAACATAGCTAATAGTCTCCGCAAGATTAAGCACCTTGCTTTCTATCTGCATCAACCTTATCAAATCAGTAAATTTGCTAAGTGATACTTTAAGTTTACCAGTTAATTCATCCACAGTATCAAAAAGAGAACGCTTTAACTGAGTAGCAGTTTCCTGTAATTGTTCAATCGTTCGTGGGCCAATCCCTCTAGCTGGAAAATTAACTACGCGCAAAAATGCTTCATTATCGCTCGGATTAATAATCAAACGTAAATAGGCAAGTACTCGCTTGATTTCTTGTCGGTCAAAAAAGCGTAAGCCTCCATAAACCCGATAAGCAATCCCACGATTATAAAGATGTTGTTCAAAAACCCGTGATTGGGCATTGGAACGATACAAAATCGCAATCTCATTTAGCTCAATTCCAGCATTATGCAACTGGCGAATCTCATCAATCACATAATAAGCCTCATCCTCTTCAGTATATCCTTCATAAAGGCGAATTTTTTCATCATGACGATTTTCCGTCCAAAGCTTCTTACCAATCCGCTCAGAGTTATTATCAATAACCGCATTGGCAGCATCAAGAATTACTTGGGTAGAACGATAATTTTGCTCAAGTCTGATTGGCTCAGTTACCTGAAAATCACGTAAAAAAGCATGCATATTGGCAACTTTGGCACCACGAAATGAGTATATTGATTGATCATCATCACCAACCGCAAAAATCATAGTCCTTTCACCGACTAGCTGATGAAGCCATTTATACTGTAAAACATTGGTATCCTGAAACTCATCAACCAAGATATGCTTAAACTGCTGCCGATAGCGGTTTAATAACGGTAGATTCATGCTTAATAACTCATAACTCCTGAGTAATAACTCGGTAAAATCAACTAAACCATCGCGATTACAATTTTCTTCATATAAAAGATACAAATCTATCAGAATCTTGTTTTTCAAATTATCAGGAGAAAGCTCACTAGCACGGATCCCCTGCTCTTTTTGGTAATTGATAAAACCCTGTACTTCTTTTGCCGGATAACGATCTTCATCAATATTATTGTGCTTGATTAAGCGCTTAATCAATGACTGTTGATCTTGGGAATCCAAAATCTGAAATCCGCTTGGCAATCCAGCTTCCTGATAATGAAGGCGCAATAGTCGTAGTGCGATTGAATGAAAAGTACCTACCCACATGTATTTGGTATCAATATGAAGTATACTTCCGATTCGATGAAGCATTTCTTTAGCGGCTTTATTGGTAAACGTCACCGCAAGAACTTCACTAACCCCAATCTGAGCATTTTTTATTAACCATGCAATACGGGTTGTAAGGACTTTAGTTTTACCACTCCCAGCACCAGCAAGGACAAGCAAAGAGCCACTGGTATAAGTAACAGCTTGAAGTTGCGCATCATTTAGATTATTTAGTAAAGACTGTTCATTCATTAAAATTTGACCAATTAATATAGTATGTGATTATTTTTCTTCATAATTATCAATTATTTTAACATAATAAACCCATCAAATCCTGCCGAACTCTCATTTTAATATCTGGATTTGTGCAATGCATGTATTATTTAATGAACCTATCCCCTTACAATACCGTAATAACAATAATTTAACAAAGGCTTTATAGTGGGTGATTTTAAAAGACTGCTACTATCTTCGTTTATGGTTGCTGGAGCAGCAATTGGTTCTGGGGTCTTGGCTTTACCAATTCTAGCCTCGGGTCCCGGGATTGTAAATACATTTATCTTTATTTCAATTACTTTTATAGTTGCCTTTCTTATGGCTGGAGTCAGCATTGATGTTTATGCCAGCTACGACAATCATAATGTAAATGCCGCAACACTGGCAGTTGACTACTTTGGCAAGAAAGGTTACTGGCTAACTGCAATACTAAACGTGCTATCTATGGGTTCACTTGCTGCAGCATATGTGAATGCAGGTGGTGACCTACTAGTAAAAACTGTACTGCCTATTTTTAATATACATATTCCCTCTCAAATTGGTATGATTATTTTCTTTCTAGTCTTCATGCCTGCATTTGTTATTGGTCTTGGCTTTATAAGCCGTCTTAATGGGGTTATTTTTACAATTAAATTTACTCTTCTGATAGGTGGAATTATTCTCGGACTGCATTTGGTTAATCCTCAGATTTTCGAATTTATACCAAGTGGAGTAAAATATCTTGGAGCTGGCGCATCGACAATGTTTTGTATCTGGATGATGCATATGGTTTTACCACTGGTATTAAAGATTAATCACTGGAACCCAGCGAAAGCCAAAAAAGCAGTTTTGGTAGGAATGATTATTCCGGCACTAGCTTATGTTGGCTGGATGATGTTAATATTCTCATTAGTACCAAGAGCCAAGTTTGTTGATCTGGCAACTATTGGCGATATAATGCATTTTGCCTTAACCAAGCCAGGTGTTCCATCGATTATTTCTACTATGGTTGGTGGATTTGCAGCGATTACGGTATTAACTGCTTTTCTGTCAATTGGTTTTGCTCTAGTAGCGTTTGTAATAGATGCATTAAAATGGAAAGAGACTGCAATAACTCGTTTTGGCGCAACGCTTATGGCATTTTTAATTCCAGTTATAATTGCACTTCTGTTTCCAAAAGCATTCGTGGTTATATACCAACAATCAAATATGTTTCAAATCGGTGCCGCATTAATCCCGGTTGCAGCTAGTATAATTTACAAGAAAAAGCTCAAAAAAGCCATAATAATGGAAATTATTATGCTCCTAATTGGATTCGCACTGATTACAGCACAAGTTCTAGATGATTTATCCATTTTTCCAAGCTATGGTGGAAGTCACGTAGTAGCAGTAGCCTGATAGTCAGTAAAAAGGCCGGTAGGGAATACCGGCAGAGGAAAAACACAAAAAGAAAGCACCTACAAAAATTAGAACAAATAACCAATTTTTGCATAAAGAGTAGAATTACCCGCACCATTCATTGTTGTTTGCTGCTGATTAAATGAATTATCATAAGAATATCCAACCCCTAATAAAATTGTTTTGGCAATGTCGTACTGAACCTCAGGGTTAATGGTATATCTAAAATCCTGAATATATCCATTATTAGTCTGCCCCCAGAAGGTAGGGTTTACTGTTGCTGGCTGTAATCCTGCGCCACCACCAGCCTGGGTAGCATCATATGCGGTCATATCAAGTGAGATTTTGAGTGAAGAACCAAAGCGATATTCCGGCTTCACGCCAAGCCCGTAATACTGATTAATCGCACCTAGCGATGTACCATACGTATAAGTTGCATAGGGAATTACTTGAAAGCCATTACTACTTCCATTGCCAAACTGGAAAGCATAACCAGCTTTTGCTGTAGCCAGAAACTGCCCATAAGTCGATCCACCTAAAGTCGTATTATAACCAGGCAAACTTACTGCTAATGAATCATTATTAGGCATACCAGTTGCTATTGCATTAATCCAGATATTATTCTTTGTTTGAACGTTAGCACCAACAGACCATTCTTGAGCTTGTCCAGCTTGATTTTGGTTAACATATACGTTACCATACTGCAAGAAAGCATTATTATTAAAATCTTGAAACGAGTCTGCATTAGCTACCCCAAAAGTTCCACAAGATAGAATTATCAGTAACGTTTTTTTCATCATTTTACCTTTTAGTTTATCAAAATTATATCCCATCATTTAACCATTTTAATAGAATGGTTAAATAACCACATAGTTAGTAATTTTAATTTAACTCAAAAGGAAATGTCAACATTTAAAATATGGTTTTTATGAAATAAACTTTAATTACATAATCCTTTATTTGCAATATATTTGCACAATAAACCATTTTACAAACAATGATAATCGTTGCGGTTAATAGAGTTGAGGAAAATAATGTTCAATGAAAATAGATAAAGATTATTAAAGAAAATTACTTGATAACTTCATCTGGAAAGTGCTGCACTTTGATACACTATAGAGTCCAGAATCTAAACCGAAAATGAATAAAGAAGAGGGTAAAGGATCCGGATTAATCATAATATCAACCCGGATAAGATAGATAGCTTACAACCCCAGCTGTAACTGCCTGAGATAATTATGAAATTCATCACCAACTTCAGGGTGTTTAAGCCCGTAGCCAATGGTGGCTTCAAGATAACCTAGTTTAGATCCACAATCATAGCGTTTACCTTCAATAACATGGGCAAAAATAGCTTCATAATGAAGAACTTCAGAGATTGCATCTGTCAGCTGAATTTCACCACCAATGCCACGTTTGGTATTACGCAACTCAGTAAAAATGCGTGGTGTCAGGATATAACGACCAACAGCGGCTAAATTAGATGGCGCATTTTCTGGTTTAGGTTTTTCAACAATCTGTTCAATCTTCTTATGTTTCATTGCATTTTCAGCAAGTTTGACAATACCATACGAAGAAACATCTGCCGGATCAACTTCATTTACACCTAAAACAGAAGACTCAGTCTCCTTATATACTTCCATCATCTGTGCTAAAGCACCTGGCTTAGCATCAATCAATTCGTCTGCAAGAATCACTGCAAAAGGCTCATTACCAACAACACTGCTGGCAGTCAATACCGCATGCCCCAAACCTAAAGCTTCAGCCTGTCGGATATAAATACAGTTTACATTACTTGGCAAAATATTCTGGACAATTTCCAACAATTTAGTCTTATTTTTTAGCTCAAGCTCAGTTTCCAGCTCATAAGCCTTATCGAAATGATCCTCAATTGTCCGCTTATTCCGTCCAGTAATAAATACCATCTCGGTAATACCAGCATCAATCGCCTCTTCAACAGCATATTGAATCAATGGCTTATCTACAATAGGAAGCATCTCTTTTGGTGAAGCTTTGGTAGCAGGCAAAAACCTCGTACCCATCCCAGCAACAGGAAATACTGCTTTAGTTATTTTGGCAACCATTTACTTACCTGCAAAAAAATAATACTCCATTTGCTGGCGTAAATATTTACGGGCGGCTTCTTCAGATAAATTCAGACGATTTTCATTAATTATCATTGTTTGCTGTTTAAGCCATGCCTGCCATGCTTCTTTTGAAACATTATCCAATATTTTCTGCCCAAGTTCTCCAGGCACCGGAGGAAAATCAAGCCCTTCTGATTCAACCCCTAACTTTATGCAATTAATCATTTTTCCCATTATACGAAGCTCTAAACTTTCTTGAAAATTACTGTTGAATTAGTACCACCAAAGCCAAATGAATTTGACATTCCATATTCTAAAGAACGTTCTTTAGCTACATTGGCAGTATAGTCCAAATCACATTCTGGATCTTGTTCAAAGATATTAATCGTTGGCGGAATAATTCCATCCTGAATTGCTTTAACTGTAAACACAGCTTCAATCGCACTAGCAGCACCCAATAAGTGTCCAGTCATCGATTTAGTTGAGCTAACAGACAATTTATAAGCATGTTCACCAAAAACTTCTTTTACCGCATTAGTCTCATTCAAATCGCCTAATGGTGTTGAAGTACCATGAGCATTAATATAACCAATTTGCTCTGGATTAATACCCGCATTTTTTAATGCCATCCGCATACTACGAGCCGGACCATCAACTGTAGGAGCAGTTATATGATTAGCATCAGAAGTTGCACCATAGCCAACTATTTCAGCATAAATTTTTGCGCCACGCTTTTTGGCATGCTCATACTCTTCAAGCACAAATACAGCCGAACCCTCACCCATCACAAAACCATCACGATCTTTATCCCATGGACGAGAGGCTGTTTTTGGATCATCATTACGGGTTGATAATGCTTTTAGCACATTAAATCCTGCCATACCAACAGCACAAATGCTAGCTTCTGCGCCACCAGCAAGCATAATATCACAATCACCATACTCAATATAGCGAGCAGCATCACCCATACAATGATTACTTGATGCACAGGCACTAACTACACCATAATTAACACCTTTATAACCATAAAGAATAGATAGCTGTCCGGCAATCATATTCCCTAGCGCACCCGGAATGAAAAAAGGTGAAATGCGGCGCGGACCTTTTTCTTTCAAGGTTATTGAATTTTCTTCAATACTTGGTAAGCCGCCAATCCCAGAACCGATAATTAATCCAACACGTTCCTTGTCGATATTACAGTCTTCAATCCCAGAATCCCGAACCGCCTGAACTCCAGCTACCATGCCCAGCTGAATAAATCTATCCATGCGTCGTGCTTCTCTTGCATCGACAAAACCGTCAGTAGAAAAACCTTTAACTTCACCAGCAATTTTGGTAGCAAGATTAGTAGCATCAAAATGAGTAATTAAATCAATTCCACTAACTCCAGCTACGATATTTTTCCAGCTAGTAGCCAAGTCATTACCAACAGGAGACACTATCCCTATTCCAGTAATTACTACGCGTCTTTTTGACATTATTTAGCTCCTTGATTGTTTAAATGATCAAATAAATATAACCAGGTATCAATAACGGTATCCGGATTTAAGGAAATTGTCTCTATCCCTTCCTCAATTAACCATTGGGCAAAATCCGGATGATCCGATGGACCCTGTCCACAAATCCCCACATACTTGCCATGCTTGCGACAAGCACTAATAGCAAGATGTAACATCGCTTTAACCGCATCATTTCTTTCATCAAAAGAAGCCGCAATTGCCCCATTTGAGTCACGATCAATCCCAAGTGTCAATTGAGTCATATCATTTGAACCAATTGAGAATCCATCAAAATAATCCAAGAACTTCTCAGCCAAAATCGCATTGGATGGGATTTCACACATCATATAGATATTAAGGCCATTTTTGCCTCTTTCAAGACCATTATTTGATAAAAGTTCAATAACCTCTTTCGCTTCCTGAGTTGTCCGCACAAATGGGATCATGATAGTAACATTATCAAAGCCCATCAAAGTACGTACTTTATTAATCGCCATACACTCCAGATCAAAGCAATCTCTAAAACTAGGAGCAATATAGCGAGAAGCCCCCCTAAAGCCCATCATTGGATTTTCTTCTACTGGCTCATATAGTTTACCGCCAATTAGATTAGAATATTCATTGGATTTGAAATCTGACAAACGAACGATCACTTTTTTCGGATAAAAAGCACTAGCAATGGTAGCGATACCTTCAGCCAATTTGTCCACATAAAAATCTACTGGGCTTCTATAACCAGAAATTTTTTCTTCAACTGTTGATTTAAGTGGCTCAGGTAGGCTATCAAATTCAAGTAAGGCTTTTGGATGAATCCCGATTTGACGATTAATAATAAACTCTAAGCGAGCTAAACCCACGCCCGCATTTGGAATCATAGAAAAATTAAATGCTAGCTCTGGATTACCCACATTCATCATGATTTCAACCGGAAGTTTAGGCATATTACCGATATCTAATTCTAATACATCAATATCCAGCTTACCTTCGTAAATATGCCCAGTATCACCTTCACAGCAAGAAACAGTAATTTCTTGACCTTCTTGCAATACTTCAGTTGCGTTCTCACAGCCTACAATAGCCGGGATACCAAGTTCGCGAGCAATAATTGCCGCATGACAAGTGCGCCCACCACGGTTAGTAACAATTGCAGCTGCACGCTTCATTACTGGCTCCCAATCAGGATCAGTCATGTCAGTTACTAAAATATCACCTGCTTTTACACTATGCATTTCTGAATGATCTTTGACCAAACGAACAACACCTGTAGCTGCTTTTTGACCAACTGCACGACCTTCAACAAGAACATGACCACGCTCTTTTAAATGATAACGAATTTGTTTACCTGCTAGATTTTCCTGAGATTTAACGGTTTCTGGGCGAGCTTGTAAAATATAAATCTTACCATCAACACCATCCCTACCCCATTCAACATCCATCGGACGACCATAATGTTCTTCAATAATCATGGCAAATTGCCCTAGTTCAACAATATGTGCATCACTGATAGAGAACTGATTCCGTTCATGACTTGGAACCCCAACCGTTTTTACTGATTTCCCCGGAACTGTAACATCGGCAAATTCCATTTTCATGGCTTTACTACCTAGGTTTTTACGAATAATTGACTGTTTTTTCTTAACTAAGTTTGGTTTATATACATAAAACTCGTCTGGGTTAACCATCCCCTGAACCACACACTCACCCAAACCATAACTAGATGTAATAAATACAACCTGATCAAACCCAGATTCGGTATCAACAGTAAATAATACTCCCGAACTACCAATATCTGAACGCACCATTTTTTGTACGCCTGCTGACAAATAAATCAACGAGTGATCAAACCCTTTATGCACACGATAGGCAATAGCTCTGTCGTTATATAATGAAGCAAATACCTGCTTAACTGCTGATTTAAGGTTATCCAGACCACGGATATTCAAATATGAATCCTGCTGCCCAGCAAATGAGGCATCCGGTAAATCTTCAGCTGTTGCTGACGAACGAACAGCAACTGAAATTTCGTTGCCATAACGTTTTAACATCTCCTCATAGGCTACTTCGAGATCTTTTTCAAAATCAGGCTGGAATGGTGCATCCATAATCCAGCCCTGAATTTCTTTACCAGCCTTAGCCAGTTCAATCACATTATCAACATCGAGTTTATCTAGCACTGCATCTATGCGCGCTTTAAGATTGTTACTTTCAAGAAAGTGTTTATAAGCTTCAGCAGTAGTTGCAAAACCACCTGGCACCCGAATGCCCTTGCTATCAAGCTGGGAAATCATTTCACCCAATGAGGCATTTTTACCCCCAACTTGCCCAACATCGTCCATTCGTAAATTTTCAAACCAGATGATATTTTTCATATAACAGCCCCACAAGAAAATCTTTTGTCTTTATCCATAATATTTTGATCTAATTTTATTATTTAAATAAAACCAAATTCAACCCACAAAATAATATTTGATTTTATCACAGATTATCCTTATAGTGGTGTCGTTAAAAATCACTCAAGCGACAAAGACTACCGTATAATGCCGAGAACAAATGATAAAAGTGGAGTTAGTTACCAATAATTTCTCTTGAGTCATTCAATAAATAATCACAATATAGCAGATATATACAACTAGTATCATTTCTACATCTGCTATAATTAGTAGCTAAAAATTTAAGGGGCTTAGTTATGAAATTATTAAAAATCTTGGCTTTAGTGGGTACTTTTGCTGGTCTCACTGCATGTAACTCAGGAACAACCACGGGTTCAGATGTTCAGACATTTTCTGGAAATATCTCAAACAATAATGGCTCATTCAATATTCAGTCAGGCACAGCTACCGGATGTCTTACCATTACAAATAATGGCAGCTGTAGCATAACTTTCACATATTACGGTTCTAATAACTACTTAGGTCCATTGAGCATAAATACACTAAGTGGTTACACTTCCAACATTAGTAGCTGTAGTAATATTACAACTTGGATTCAAAGTTGTTCATTTACTATCAATAATACAGGTGGTAGTACCAGTAATGCACAGCAAGTTACAATTTATGGAAATGGACAAGCTGTAGGACTTGCTGCATTTGATGTAGGTGGCGGAATTTAAGGGTCTAGTCTTTTCTGAAGCAGTCATAAATCATGGCTGCTTTTTTTTATTCCAGAGTAAAATATGCGATAATAACTGCCTCAAAACATCTAAATGACTTTTATTATCAATAAGCAATGTACACTAGGCTTTCGAAATTATTAAATAAATCTCTTAAAATTTCTGCATATGTTACAGGTGGGGTGATTTTATTCTCATCAACTGTAGCAGTTGTTGGTTTTAAAAGTCTAGACGCTTTGCATTCAAAGATTGATAAAGAATTATTTAAGTTAACAGGCTATCATTATAGTTATGATAAACTACAAACGAGCTTTTCCGGCAGGCTACAGCCAGAAATTGCCATTAATAACTTAACGATCTATACTGCAAATAAAAACCAGCCATTTCTCAAAGTCAAAAAGATTGTCGCACTACTTTCATATAAAAGCCTATGGGAATTGCAACCAATTTTTAGCTACCTGACTATTGATGGTAGCAATATTGCTCTGGAATACGACCAGCAGGACAATATTCGCCTAAACCGTGAAATTGTTACTAACCTAAATAGCCCTTCAAAATCTGATTTTAATCTGGACAAACTGTTACTTAGCCAGCAACAAATCTTTATCACCAATATAAATTTATCTTTACATGATAGTAAACACTATCCGCGAATTATCCATATTGGCAATATCTTTATTGATTTCAATAATCTAAAAAATCAGCATAACCTTGTTAGTAAATTAAAACTTGGGCAAAATACTAATCTGGATTTCAATGCATCTTGGATGGGTGATAAGATATGGAATCTTGAACACTGGGAATCAGGTAACCTTAACCTCAAAAGTGTCAATAGCAATGGTTATCTTATCAAGCTAAAAGCAGCTATTAAAAATGGAAGCTTACAGGAATTCAAAACTAAATTTGATAGCAATAAACAAAATTTTGCCCAGTATGATAATAATATCCAAAATTTCACCGATTTTTCAGGTGCCATAAAGATTGAGCAGACGACGCCTGGCAGCTATACAATTAACGGACAAAAATTGATAATTAATACCAAATCAGGATATCTGTTTAAGAATGCCAATTTGAGCGGTTTCTATAAAGAAAAACAAGGTGGACAGCTATCTATAGACAGATTGGGTATTGAAGGCATAAATAGCATTTTGGAAGTATATCCAACAACAGAAAAGCTAACTCTTGGTGGAAACTCCTATTTGGCAATTAACTGGTTAAATAATATCTCTACACCAGAAAGTATCACTCTAACAGCCAAAATAGAAAACCTGTCATTAAAATCACAAGAATCAAATATCCCCAGTATAAATAATGTAAATTTGGCAGTTAAAGCGACTACAACTACTGGACGAGTAAATCTAAATCTGGCAGATAGCGAATTAAACTCGCCCAAAGAATTATATCACCCATTAAAAATTAACTCTCTAACCGGAAGTATTGATTGGCTGATAGAGTCTGGTAATACTAAAGTCAACTGGAGTAACATTAGCTTAAAAACAAAAAATTTCATGGTATCAAGTGATGGATTATTCAATACTGAAAGCACCTATATTGATACAAAGGCTAGGGTTAGTAATCTTAATCTAAATGGCATAGTCAGTGATTTACCCAAATTAGTACCAGCAGGAGCGATAAAACAGCTAAAAACCAGCATATTAAAAGGTACACTAACAAACGGGGATATTACTCTTAAAGGCAATCTGAAGAATTTTCCGTTTAAGAATGAAAGTGAAGGTACAATTCACGCATCAGCCAACATCAATAATGGAAGCTATAAATTTCTGCCAACTTGGGGCGCGATAGAGAAGGTCAATGCTAAGCTGGATTTAAATAACAGTCAGATAAATTTAAAAATCATAAGTGGTTCAGCAGGAAATACTTCTATTGCCAAAAGTACTCTACAAGTCCAGAATTGGGCTCACTCCCCACAATTAACACTTAATGCTGAAGCCAACGGACTAACAACTGCGTATCTTGATTATCTAGCAACGACTCCGTTTGCCAACAAAGTTGCACCAGCCAAAGATCAGGCAATTATCAATGGTAGTAGTAAGCTAAAAGTTAATCTAAAATTACCTTTATCCTCTCCACAAAAAGTCCAGTTATCAGGAAAATTTACACCTGAAAATAATACCGCAAGTTTAACATCTGTACCAGTTAGCATTAATAACATCAATGGAGCGGTAAATTTTAGCCAAAAAGGCATTGAACCCAGTACCATAAAAGCTACGACACTCAATTCATCATTAAATTTGCGCTTAACGGACAAGGAAATTGCCATAAATTCGCCTGATCTCGATTATGGGCAAATAATGCATCTGGCATATAAACCAGCCGAATCAGTAATCTACGGCAGATCGGCAACAAATATAACCTATACCCTTGCCTCCGAACAGTTAAATATCAAAAGTTCGCTGGAGGGAGTTACAATCGATGCTGTAAACCCTATTAGTAAAAGTGAATCCGCAATTGCACCACTTAATATCAGCTACAACCGGGGAAATAGCACTCATCAATTAATCAGATTAAATTATAATAATCAACTATATACAAATGTAGATCTTAATTCAAACTTCGAGCCGAATAAAATCCGCCTTGCAGTAGGCACTAGCAACTACCAGCTACAGAACCAGCAGGAATCAGCCAAAGTAACCGCAAAGATTGATACGGATAAATTTAGTTTCACTGATTGGGCAGCTTTTGCAAGTAAACTTACCCCGTCAACACAGAATATATCAAACATAGAAACTGGAAATGAATCAAAAGAAACTATTAAAAAAGCAAGGAATGATGCTACGATATACCCAATTCAGGTAGAAGTGAACACTAATGGTTTCTTTGCTAAAAACTATAATCTGGATGGTGGGACTCTAAATGCAACAGTCCTACCAGAGAGTGTTTATGCTAATATCAATACCCCAGATATAAAAGGAAAAATCAGGTATCAGTTAGATGACAATCACTTGCAAATTAATTTACAGCGATTACTATTATCTTCAAGTAATCTGGTTAATAGCGAGGAATCACAAAGCAAAGAACGCATAGTAGAAAGTTCTATTACTTACTCACAAACCGGAACGCATCAGGAGTCGGTTCCAAATATTATGCTCAATCAAATAACCGAAAGTACAAATATACTATTAGCAGTAGAATCCACCACAGAATCACTGGTAGAACTACAGGCAAAAAAAATAAACTATCCAGATGTTGATCTGAATATTGATAATTTCTACGTAGAAAATCACTTCTTTGGATCAGTGAAAGGTAGCCTGTATGAAGAAAGTAATTCGCTACATATTGATAACCTGACAATTACCAATCAGGCAGCGAATATCAGAATTGATGCTAGCGACAATTGTCTCGGTTGTGTTAATGAATATGTCGGAATCATCATCCATTCGGACATCAATGATTTTGGTCTACTATTAACCAAGCTCGGGCAGGAAAATGTTTTTAGTAAGGGTAAAGGCAAGTTTGATGCAACTATAGGCTGGGCAGGAGGTTTTGCAGCTTTTAACTTCGAGAGCATGCAAGGTACAGCTACACTTGACGTCAATAAAGGACAACTGGTACAAGTAAACCCAGGGCTTTTTGGTAGTTTACTTGGGGTTATCAGTTTAAGTAACTATGCAACCTCGCTAAACCCCCTTGGATTAAATAGCTTTTTTGGTAAAGGATTCGCCTTTGATACCCTAAAAACTAACTTATATCTAAGAGATGGTACGGTAAGAATCAAAAAATTTGATATGGTTGGACCAATTGCAGCCGTTAATACATTTGGTAATCTAGATTTCATGAATAACCGGATCGATACATTCCTAACTCTGGAGCCAAGATTGGGTGGTACAGTTGCCACTACCGCAGGGATTGTAACACTTAATCCATTTATCGGATTCTTTGTCTATGCAGCAGAATATCTAGTTGGTGAACCAATCAACAAGGCACTAGCTGTAAGCTTCCATATTTCAGGAAATATCGAGAGCCCAGTTATGACGCCAACAAAGATTGATAAGCAAATTATAAATAATTTTACATCCAGCCTGGATATTCTGAACAATATTAAACAACCGCTCCGGCAGTAAAAACTTTGGTCTGATTCAAAAGATTAAGCATGCTTGTATGAAGTTGCTTGGCATCATGACGTTTATATTCAGCATGAAACACCATTGCTTCCTTGGCTACCTTATCATCAAACCCAAGCCCGCGGATAATCTGATTATTAAATTCAGCATCGCCAAAACTTGCAAAGTTTGAATAAAGTTCAACAAACTTGTGTATTGCAGGCAATAAATTACTACGTTCATCTTCGCTGATATTACTCCAGAAAGATTCCAGCGTTAATAATGCGAAACATGAATGCCTTGCCTCATCGTTAAGATGATTTTCCTGTAATGCATAGAAAAATTCGTTGGTGTTTCCATTCTCAACACGATTCCTAGCACGCAGACATAAATCAAGATCTTTGGCAAGGATAGCCTCCAAAATTGACGCAGCAACCAGCGTAAAATCATTCCAGTATTGATGCTCAATCATTTTACGACAGGTACTAAAGATAGCTTCAGCATGATTTTTCTTGCGAAGTTTGATTGGTTTAATACCTGTTTTCGTTTCTACCTGACGAACCGCATCAAGGCTACAAAAACTGTGAAAACCTTCATCAATGATTATTGTACTAGCAATTTGCTTAAATCCACGATCAAATTTGACAGTATAAGAATCACTAATAATACCAGCATTAGCATTACAAATCAGTTTGGTTTCAAGAGTGGATAACTCATTAAAATAATGGTAAAAGCTTTGAGTTAATATCCATGTTCTAGTATCGGTATTATCCGATTGAGGCTGACAAGATAACTCTCTGGTTTCAATGAACTTTACCAGTGGCTGACTACTTAAAGGAAAAATATCTTTTTCTTGACTGTTAGTTAGTTCTGGCATTTTTTTATGTTGGACACTGGATAACTTTGTCCAGTCAAGTATTGCTTCTGGGATACTTTGCATAATATCATAACTCCGATTTTTATATTGCTTATATAATTTTTATCTAAGAGCCTGTTTAAAATTTCCCAATCTATAAAAAACACTAAACTGACTCTAAGAATACTGCTTATATTCCGGCATGATTATACTCTTAACGATAACAGATTGCAATAACATAAATGCATAATAAGATTTCATTTATAATTATTTATCTCAGTAAGTTAATTTAAAATATCTCTCAATAGCTTGTCATTGAAGGATTTTGAGGGAATAACTACTTTATTAAAGTAAATTAATAGCTTGAGGGAATTACTTTAGCTAGGATAAGATTTTGCTTTGATTCAGAAGACTTAGCATGGAGTTATAGATTCTAGAATTAAAATCAGCGTCCTTATGGCGGATATATTGAAGTGCATTATCCAGCATGTTTTTACTGACACTTAGTGGAATCAAAAGGCGGGCAATAAACTCATTACCGAAGTGGCAAAAGCCATGATTATATGATTCAACAAATAATTGAATAGCGGGCATTATATCTGCTTTTATGTTCACATGTAACTGCTGCCAGTATAACTCCAGAATATCCAAAAAGAAACAAAGATGTCTAGTCTCATCACTCTGGCGACTTTTCTGTAAACGATAATATATTGAATCGGCAAGACTAGCATTCTCTTTCTCTTCAAGGTTCAAATTTACTTCACTTGACATTGTAGCTTTCACCAAAGCAGCGATAATCAGATTGAATGCATCAATATTTTTGGGGTCTATCAAAGCCATTGCTTGCTGGATTTTTTCCATAAGAGTAGTCGTATTATCTGGTAATTTTACAAATTGAATCCTATTTAATTGTGCGACTTTACTCCTAATTGCCATGCATGAGAAACTATGATAACCTTCATCTACTATTATTGAGCTAGCTATTTGTTTTTGCTCATTATTAAAAATACCATCTCCATCGGCAACAATTTTGGCACAAACACTACTGATAATATCGAGTTTATTAGTCGCTGTTTTTTGGCAATAGTAATATAATGACTGTAATAATATCCACTGTTTTAATTCATTTAGCGCACTAGGTGATTTAATAACATCCTGCTGCTCAAAAATAAAGCTGGCAAGCGGCTGCATAGATTCAGAAAAGCAATCAATGCAATCATCGGCTGACAACTGCCAATTTAACTGTTGGTGTATAGTTGCTGAAGACGACCATTCAAGTATGGTTTCGCTAACTGTTTGCATTTTACTTCCAAAAATTATCTACAGGTTCCAACCGAACCATCTGTTTTACGACAGGTAACATTGGTACAGTTAGCGTTATTAGCACAGCAGCTACCATTATTGGCACAATTACCCACTATTGTTGACCCGGTACAATTGGCATTATTACCGCAGGTTCCACCAATAATAATTGAGTTAGTACAAACACCATTATTAGCACAACTACCATTTATAACTGACCCACTACAAGTGGAATTATTATTACAGCTTCCATTAATTAGTGAATTAGTACAGCTGCCACCATTGCCACAGGCACCATTAATTACTGAGCTATTACAGGTACCACCATTCTGACAACTACTGGTATCCATGCTGGTATAGGTTAATGCCCCAAACATGCTTTGCTCAATCCCGCTGACTACACCCGTTGAGGAGTTATAACTAATTGATGGATAAAGTGCATTGGTTGCAACACCTGGACAACCCGTCCCCCAGCAGCTACTACCTCCGCCACTTTGAACTGCATTTACAATACTATCACCACCAAAAACTACTGAGCCAGTGCAATCACCGTTACACGCCCCATAAATTAATGAATTGCGACAGTTACTTCCCCAACAATTCCCTAAGATAACTGAGCCAGAGCAGTCACCTTGATTGCAACTACCACCGATAAAAGAATTGGAACAGTTACTTGAATTGCAATCACCCATCATTAAAGATCCCGAACAATCGGCACTGGAGTTACACGCACCTAATAATGTAGTATTGGCACAGCTGGTACTTCCGTTGCAATTACCAAAAAAAACACTTCCACTACAATCACTGCCATTACATGCTCCCATGACTACCGTATTACTACAATCAGAACCATAACATTGAGTAAAAGATGGACCAAAGTGCATCTGTTCAAAGACAAATTGACCAGGGTTTGCAGGTGGGGTAACTCCTCCTGGACTGCTTTCACTTCCACTAGGAGAATTAGGTACAGATTCCAATCCAAGATAATTATTTGCTAGGTTAGCACCTGCTAATACTGGAATAATCAAATAATTACGCACATTTCCACTCTCATTCGCTGCTAGATTATTTTGCCAGAAGAGTTTGATATAGAGCTTAGTCCCGCTATTGGTACAATTAGGGCTATTGAGAGCTGGAACACCAACTGCATTATCGAGACAAACAATGCCCCGTAAGCCACTAATGCGAAGTGTTGCTAAATATTGCTGCCATTGAAAGAGATCAAAAGTGCCCTGTTGAGCCTGCGTACAACTTTCTTGATTACATTTTGGAGTTGGCTCTGGGTTATTGTTTAACCACGCATTTCCCTGATTGTAATAAGTCAAGTAGTTACTACCCAAATTAGCATTAATCCGATCAAGAATATACTGTCCAGCCAGATTTATCTGTTTCTGCTGATTGGCATAGCTAGTACTTTTCAGACTCGAACTAAGTAATTTCATAAAGCCAAAGAAAGCAACACCGATTACCAAGACAGCAATCATTATCTCAATTAGGCTTATTCCATTAATAGTTTTTTTCATCTTTGTCATACTCATTAAACCAGATTAATCATACAATCAAGTACAATTAACCGTAGCACTTTCTTTTAGATTACCATCACTATCAAGACAGACTATCATTCCAGTCTGATTTTGAGCACCTTGAGGCATTGCAATTAAGGTATAACTATTAGCATTCGTAGTATTACCAAGAAAGCCGATGGTGTACTGAACTGTCCCTGTTGTGGGTGATTGGGTATATGGCAACGTTGGATAGTTATTCTGAACGTTTAGGTAGCTACCATTTTCACTATAGAAACGCTCCATAAACTGCGCATCTTGGTACATAAGTTGTTCAGCAGCATTCCGGTTAGCTTTCAAACCAACGGTAGAGCCAAATATCGGTACAGAAATGGTTGCTAATATTGCCATGATGGCAATAACAATCATTAACTCGATTAAAGAAAAGCCTTTTATTTTTTTCATTTTTATATATCTTATTATTATAATTTAACCTATGAGTCTTCCCTGCTCATATTTATGACAGTTTCACACAAAGTTCACTAGATATTTAACCTTTATGATAATTATTTAAGCAATTGACTATTTAATAGCGATACTGCAACAACACCAGTATTATTATTACGCCCAGCATAAAAATATGCCTGGGCTATTGCCTGAGTATTGCCATTGCGTCCAAATGCCTTGGCAGTTACACGGTACAGACGGGCACCACTCACGCTAATTCCATTAACAACGATATTAAAATTTGTATTGATCAATTCAATGATGTAATTTGGCTGATGGCATATTGTTGCATCACCTGTTTCGTAAGTAAAAGAGAACCTACTAGTTCTATCATCGATCAGTGGTAGTGCATTCTGCCCACTAATAACAGTTCCAATAGAGCCTGAAGTACATGCCCTAACTACATCTGTACCTAGTCGCAATAATGGCATACTATAACCATTATCAGCACTTTCTGCGCTACATAAACCTTTGGTAAACCCAGCCATACCTTGATTATTGATGCAATTATTAGTGAAATATCGGTTACGAACAGAAATTCTACTTTCATTTGTCATATTAGTAGGTATAGGAAATTGAGATGATTCAAATGTACGAATCCGCGCAACTGCCCCACTTTCTGCGTCAAAAATTGCCGCATTAGCATATGTACGGGCAAGTATGATATCATTCTTTTTCGCAATATCAGACTGAACAACACTGGTCAACCCTGCTAGCCCATATAATAACACAGCAACAAACACCAAAAGGGATAAAACCGTTATCAGCGCAATACCATGATTTTTATTTACTGTATTCATAGCTTACCGCAATAAAATAGACTGGGTGATAGATTCAGTCAAACGCGTACTTCCAAGTCCGCTACTTTCGCTTGACTGTAACTGTATAGTCAAAATTACCTGATTAATATTAATCCAGTCCCCAGCTAGCATATTTGTCCTAGTTTTTATTTGCCGGCTATTATTGGTTTGGATCTCGTACTGAGTAGTTAAGCCCACAGCTTCAGGAATTACTAGCTGAGAAGCTGACATAGCGCCAGTAGGCAACAGAAACCTTGAATATAAGCCAGTAATACCGTTCACCGTTCCAATATAATAATACTTAGTAATAAAATTCATCAAGCGCGCACTATCTCGATCATGACGTACACCTCTTATTGAAGATTCAAGTAGATTATTTCCCGCAGGTAACGTATTAGCATTTACCTGCCCCGTTATCTGATCAAAGCGGCTACAGCTAGCCAAAACATAAGTAGAATTTGCCGTGCTGCCATTTATATCAAGTGCATAGCGATTTGCCAACGGATTAGCAATATCTGCTACTAAGCGATAGCTTGGCTCTTGAAAGGTTAAAGGATTTCCAGCAGTAAGGAATGCCGAATTAACCCCATATTGCAATTTTAATATATCATTACCGGCTACAATATTTTCACCTGCAAGGGTATTATCAATATTCCGCAATGGTAATACGAAAGCATATAAACCACCATAGCTACTTTCGTAGCTTCTAAAATCATTTGGAATATTTATATAATTAATTAAATTTTGACTTTCCCCTGCAATCCTACCATTAAAGCAACCAAAACTACCCGAGGCTTTAATATCATCAGTCAGCTGTAGTAATGCCATACTTGAACGTTCGGTTAGCAGGCTTTTACTTCTAGCCTGACCAGTAGTCGAACTAACTGTACTATAAAGCTGCCATATCGCAGCCATAATAACAGCACCAAGGCTAACAGCTATTATTGTATTTAACAGGCTAAAGCCATAGACATTCGCGATTTTTTTATTAACCATTTAACATCCAGCACAGGTTGCATTATCAGTTCTGGCACACGTAACACTTGCAGTATAACTGCTAAGTCGTATCTGCTGAGAAAAGAATCTGTTTAGCCCTGCATATGATTTACCAACACAAATAGTAAGATTATTAACGCTATTAACATCCGTAGAACCAATAGTCATATTTTGCTGACTAGCAGTTACCGTTATGCCATTATCAAAACGAATAAATTTAATTCGCTCTTCATCACTATAGCCATTATTTAAGTTTAAATCCTGATATACCAATATACCATTACTCCAGTCAGTGGCACCACTACATGCAGTGGGCTTTTTTGAATTATCAAGTGCTGCGCCACAAACTATAATATTTGAACTACGCCGCAATGCTTCGGTACGGGCGAAACCCGAAAGCGCAATTATCTGCCCGGCAGCACCATCAACACTAGCCCGCAACATGCTTTGAGTCGCAGAGGGTATTGCCATCAATGCTACTACCGCGGTTATGGCAAGAGTTACCGTCAACTCAACGAGACTGAAACCTTTATTTTTCAATAATAGCACCTTAAATCAACTTTCGATTAATGCTGTGGTCGAAAAAATAAACATAGAATAAGTAGTAAACTAAAAAAAACCAACCCAGAATACTTTAAATTCTGCCAATGCTCATGCGTGTATACGGCAGCAGATAAAGATGCCACCATAATCAAAACTCCACGAAACCCGCGTGAGACAATTATTGGTAATGCCAATACAAAAAACACGAGCCCCAAAGCAACCAGCTTGAAGGTTCCTACATCAATTATTTCCTGCATACAATTCCCCAATTTAAATAAATTATTTTAGAATTGTAACATTGGAACAAAAAAAATATAACCGTCCATTTTGGATGGTAGTATTTTCAACTTACTTTAAAATCACTTATAAATACAAGATATTACTATATCTTAACACAAATAACCTTCAATCATACTAAACCTGAAATAATTTAAATTTATTTATTTTCTCAAACCCAAAATTATAAATCATGTAAAATGTTTAGTTAACTCCGTTTTTGTGGAGCTAACCCGTCGCATAAGTTCAGCATTATACATTTGTACACTGATAAGCATACAAATTTACATAAAACTAAAATACCGCACCAAATCAGCCAGTAATACTTTTGGCACATAATAATGATATAGTTATTTATACTTAAATTACAAGCAATAAACCTATTTCATAACCATAATAAAAAACCCGGTTAATCCCGGGTTTTTTATCTATCCATTGCGCTTGGCAAAATCATCCATAAATTCGATAAGTAAATCAACAGCTGATTCTGGCATTGCGTTATAAAGACTAGCTCTACCACCACCAACCGTTATATGTCCAGACAAATATTTGAGCCCTTTGGCATTAGCTTCTGCCAAAAATTTTGGTAAAACTTCATTATTTGCTAAATTAAATGGCACATTTAGCTCTGAACGATATGCCTTCTCGACATGATTTAGATAAAAGCTGCTATTATCAATATAATCATATAATTTGGCAACTTTACGCTTATTAATAACCCCCAGAGCTTCAACCCCACCCTGTGCAATAATCCAATCAACCATTATATCCATTACATAGATTGCAAAAGTTGGCGGAGTATTCAGGCTCGAGTTTTGCTCTGCCTGTACTTTATAATTCCATACATTTGGCGTGTACGGCTTAGGATTATTGATCAAGTCTTCACGTACAACCACAAGAGTAACACCAGCTATCCCAAGATTTTTCTGGGCTGAGGCAAATGCCAAACCAAATTTTGAATAATCCATCGGCGCATAAGCAATTGAAGATGTAAGATCGGCAACAACCGGAACATTCCCAACTTCAGGAATATCAGGAAAGGCTATACCGTCCACAGTTTCATTCGGACAATAATATACATATGCTGCATCTGGATTCAACTTCCATTCCGAAACAGCAGGAATAGCTGATTTACTAGCTGTTGCAACAATATTTACTTCCGCATGCTTTTTGGCAAAATCAGCAGCTTTTTTAGACCATGTACCAGTAACAAAATAATCAGCCTGCTTTTTATCACCCAAAATATTCATCGGGATCGCATCAAATTGTCCTTGCGCACCACCAGTTACAAACACAACCTTATAGTTATCAGGAATTCCCAAAACTTTACGTAACTTAATCTGCAAGTTTGTCAATAACTCTTGAAATTGCTGGGTACGATGCCCGATTTCGGTAACCGAAACACCTGTCCCTTTCCAATCAAATAATTCATCTTGTATTCTTTGAATCGCTTCTACTGGCAGCATTGCTGGACCAGCACCAAAATTAAATGCTCTTTGCATAATAAAAACTCTTTACAAATAAAAATGCCACCGATATTATAAACGATGGCATTAATTAATGACAATGATATTAGGTATTTATATTAATCAGCATGGCTATTAATTAATCTTTATGAAACTGGCGATTTACACTGAGCTGCCGACTCAACACAATTACCCTCTGGGCACAGTATCGGTGCCTCTTTTGGACAAACAGAGGCTTTCGGACATTCATCCGAACTAGCTCGACAAGTATTATTCCAGCATTTATACGGACGATCTCCCGGGCAGGCTGCTGGACTACCGCAATTATTGAAATTATCGCTCCAGTTTCCACTAGGACAAATAACATGCGAATTACTCCAGTTATTTGGTATAGCTGGGCAATCCGCCTCAGATTTGGCACAAGTATTATCCTGACATTTAACCGGCATATCATTAGGACAAATAGCAGGCTTAGGACATTGTACTAAATCACTAGCACAGCTTACTTTTCCATTTATTGGTGGACACTCAACTTGATTACTTGAGCACTTACTCTTCTTAACCACACCAGAACAAGAAGGCTGACAACTACCATCATTACACATCTCCATCCCAGTTGGACAGGTAGAATGCTCTGGACATAAACTAATATTTGCAACACAATCCCCTGCTGGACACCGGATAGGGCTTGTAGTAGGACAAGCAGAACCAGAGCTATTACATAAAGATATATTTGCTTCACAACGTCCGCTTGGACATAAAACATAGCCTGAACGACACGCGGCTGGCGCTACACAATTTGCAATATCAGCTACACAAGCGCCATTTGGACAAGTCAGTTTTCCTTCAGGACAAGTATTATCATTACATAGAGATGAAGAAGGCGCCCATGCTCCATTTTTACATTGAACTTCTTTAGTTGATAGTATAGGATTAGTAACTGGGCAATTAATAAGACTAGTTGCACAACTACCATCGCCACATTTAACTTTACCAACTGAACATGAAGCATTATAATAACTTGAATATGATTGCGAAGTTGAGCAATGCTCTGGAGTGCAAACACCTATATTGGAGCCATCGAGCAGATAATTAACTTTTGTGCTTACGATCTGACTATAATCAGCAAGTTTTTCACCGCCAAGCTGAGCATTAGATAAACAAACACTAACTGGCTTCGAAGACTCTAAAAACACATAGGTAAATTTGAGTGATTTAACTTCATTTAATTCAGCCAAGCTACCAGAACCACTATTCCCTTCGTAATACTGAACCAAATGATAATTAGATAAATCAGTCGGAACATAGCTACCCGAATTAAGTACTACACCTTTTTCTGAAGATATGTTTAGCACCTTTTGAAGTTTGTCTGGTGAACACTCTAACTCAGTATAGAAACCAACCTGAATATGGACAAGTGTTGCTGTAGCGGTCAAAGTAAGTGTATTTTGCTGATAATCACCTTTTGGTGGCGTATCTAGAGCATAGTGATTAAATTCTGCAATATAGCTTTCAAGATTATTTAACTGTTGGGTTACTGGTTGTGCAGTTGAACCACTCCCATTACACCCCGAGAGAGAAATAAGATTAGTAAAAACCAAACAGGCAACCGTAAAGAAATTTTTTAGTTTATTTTTCATGACAGTTGCCTTATAAATTGTATTTAGTTAGTAGCAGCTGGCTTGGCGGCTATCGCCTGCTGAACCATTGCCTGCTGTTGTTGAAGTGTAACTTCATCTGCCTGCAATTGTTCAAGCGCAACTTTTGAACCAAGCTCAGGAGCATGTTGAGTTGTCATTTGCAAAAGCTGATCATTACTACCCATATAACTCACTTGATAACCAATTGGTACCTGAATTTGACGATAAGCTGTTTCACATTCAGTGCTAGTACTATGATGCGCTACATAATCCGGCTGATGGCTACGTTGTATAAGATCACCACCGACCGCACCTACGGCAGCACCAACTCCAGCACCTACCCATGAATGGGTAATTAGCCCACCTACAGCAGCACCCCCAACACCGCCGATTACCGCACCTTCAGTGCCATTTTTATGGTTTCGCGAATAACGCGTAGTCTCGACATCATCACATTTCTGGTATGGCTGCTGAGCAGAAACTGAGGCAGGAGCAACACTTACAATACGAACTTTACCCGCATTACTTATCATTGAACCAATTCCGGCAGCTATAGCTATACCAGCAATTGCACCTAGACCAATCAAGATTTTCTTTTTATCATGTAAAAACGAACCCGCCGGAACCGACGCATAACCTCGATCATCATATACGTCTCGTTCTACTCGTCTATTTCTCCTTGGTTCTGCCACATAATCATCATCACGCTCTTCTGCCACACGTCGCCGTGCTGGCGGATTATTATCTCTTGCCCGCGCGGAATATTTATTTGTCTGCTGCCTGTATGTAGTTTTATCATCTCGTTCCATAATTACCCTCAAATCATGCGCCAATTGGCTACATATTCATTTAAAAATCTATCAAAATTTATTAATACTTATTGTTATAAAGCTGCACACCCCAAACAGCTAGCAATGGATGCTACTGTAATAGATTGGAATAATAACAATTTCAGAAAATACTTATATTAGCATTTTATCACAGAGATAATGCCCTTACAATAGGGAAAATAAAATAGTATAGGACTTATCCCCAGATTTTGTGGATAACTTCGGGATAAGCCATAGGATAACTTTTGATAGACTGAGTAAAATAGCCATGCTAATTCACTGATTAATAAAATGATTTTTAGTTATTAACAGACTGTGAACAAATAAAAGCCAACTAAACTATGCTCTTAGTTTTACTTCGGCGAGCTTTGGTCTGAGTCCCACTCGCTGGGCTAGATTTTTCATTGTCAGCAGCTGAATTTTTTACTCTAGATGCTAAGGGTTTCTCTAAATTTTCAACGCCAAGGTGCACCCCTGCCCCAACATTATCTTGTATTAACTCAATACGATTCACCGCTGACTTTAATCCGCTTAAAAGATTATCGAGGCTTTTTTTAAGTTCGCGATTTTGTTTTTGGAGTAGTTTATTCTGTTCAGATAATAGCTGATATTCTTCTTTGGTGTAACTATCGGGAGTTTTTAGATCTTTGATATTGTCGGCACATAATTCAACATCATCAATATCAAACTCGGTATCATAATCACTACCAATAATTACCAATGAGGAACGGGACTTAGTACTAAGTTTATTGACAGTAAGAGACATAAACCGTGAATTTTCCACACCTTCTTTTATGGTCATTTTTTCTGGTGAGGTTTTGCGATTGCAGCTAAATGTAACTTTAACCTGATATTTCTGACTTTTCATGCCTGCCTTTGCGCCTTTGCTAATTAATGATTAAAATTTCTTGATGAATGCAAAAAAATCAGTTCATAAAGAATATAAATTTTGCCCTTATTTTACACTAATCAAAAAATATAGTACAATCGGATTCTTATTAAAACTTGGGCACACAGCTAGTTTGCTTGAATTATCCGGTATCAATTAAAAATGGTGCTTATATATTCAATCAGATTGAAGAAGCATGGTAGGCATGAGCGACGCAGCTTACAACTAATAAGTAAGGAGCGAAACAACGACCTAGGAACTTCAATTTGTTTGAGTATACATATATAAATGAGGGCTTTTATGATTACTAACTCACCTACGATGATAACCTTTATCATCTATCTTATCGCAATGATGGCAATTGGCTATTTTGGTTATCGTTCCACCAGTAATTTATCAGATTATATACTTGGTGGGCGTAGCCTCGGAAGTTTGGTAACTGCATTATCAGCAGGAGCATCGGATATGAGTGGCTGGCTCTTGATGGGCTTACCCGGAGCTGTATTCCTTCATGGAGTATCGGAGGCATGGATAGCTATCGGACTTATTGCCGGAGCATGGCTTAACTGGAAATTCGTTGCAGGACGACTCAGGATTTATACCGAAAAATGCTCAAATGCACTTACCTTGCCAGAATATTTAAGTTCAAGATTTGAAGATAATAGCAATATTATCCGAATTATCACCGCTTTGGTAATTCTGATTTTCTTCACCATCTACTGTGCTTCAGGCGTAGTTGCCAGTGCCAGATTATTTGAAAATATGTTTGGTTTTCCCTATCATTCGGCACTCTGGATTGGTGCATTAGCTACGATTTCATATGTATTTATTGGCGGATTTTTGGCTGTTAGTTGGACAGATACTGTTCAGGCGGCATTGATGATAGTTGCATTACTGATAGTACCTGTATTTGTTATATTTAATAATGGCGGGATTCAAGCAAGCCTTGATCATATTAATTCACTAAATGTAAATTATCTCAGTTTTAGTCAGAATCTTGATAGTATTGCGATTATTTCATTATTAGCGTGGGGATTAGGGTACTTCGGGCAGCCACACATCCTAGTAAGATTTATGGCAGCAGAATCAGCCAAAACAATTCCAAATGCGCGGCGGATTGGCATGAGCTGGATGATATTATGCCTTGCTGGTGCTGTTACAATAGGCTTCTTCGGGATTTCTTTTTATGCAAGCCATCCAGAATTAGCTTCAGGTGTATCTGCTAACCCTGAAACGGTATTTATGGAGCTGGTTAAACAGCTATTTACCCCATGGATTGCAGGTATTTTTCTGGCATCAATCTTGGCGGCAGTCATGAGTACACTTTCATGCCAGTTATTAGTTTGCTCAAGCGCGCTGACGGAAGATTTTTATAAAACATTCCTCCGAAAAAATGCAAGCCAAAAAGAACTTGTTTGGTTTGGTCGCGCCATGGTATTTGCCGTATCTATTATTGCTATTTGGTTGGCATCTAACCCAGAAAACAAAGTACTTGGAATGGTTAGCTACGCTTGGGCAGGATTTGGAGCGGCTTTTGGACCGGTGATATTGATTTCACTACTTTGGTCAAGAATGAATAAGGCTGGCACAATTGCCGGAATCATAGTCGGGGCAGCAACAGTACTAATCTGGAAACAATATGGCTGGCTGAATCTATATGAAATCGTACCGGGATTTGTATTTAATAGTATCACGATTATAATCGTCAGCTTATTAACCACCCCACCTTCAGCAAAAATGCTAAGCACCTTCAAAGAAGTAGCCGAGGAAATCTCCCACTCGAGATAATTTAATTTAGAAGGTAACACCACTCAAGCGTGTTACCTCCATTTTTAGCTAAAATCATTAAGAGTTTTTGTTTTTCACATGGTCTTCCAGATCTGTTTTAATACTAAATTACCGTTATTGGTTTAGGAATGGTACAATTACAACTAAATATAACACCAGCATAGTAATTATGGAATTGGCTCAAATAATCAGCCTCGGCGAAGGCTATCATCAGGAATTTAAAGAATCAATTGATAAATCATTGGTTCGTGAAATTTGTGCATTTGCCAATGCTGCTGGAGGTGTGATATTTATCGGTATTAGCAATAAGGGTGTTATCAAGGGAATTAGCATTGATAATGTCACCCGATCACGACTACAAGATAGTATCAACCATATCGAACCAAAATTAACGGTAAATATAGAGTATCAGACTAATTTAATAATCATCAGAGTACCAGAAAGTAGCAATAAACCACATTCATGCAGCGATGGTTTTTTCCTCCGCGTGGGACCAAATAGCCAAAAATTGACACGAAACGAAATAATAGAGCTATTGCAAAAACAAAATATCATCCAGTTTGACAGACAAACAAATCTGAGAGCTATGTTTGATAAAGACTTCTCTAGAAGCAAATATCAGCGATTTCTTCGCTTAGCCGGGATTTCCCCTACTCTGCCAGAGCAAGATATTTTAATAAGCCTTAATTGCCTGACTCCACAGACGCAACTAAGCAATGCTGGCACTTTGTTTTTTGCTGATAATATCGAATTTCTGATTTTACAGGCAAAAGTTTGTGCCGTACTATTTAAAGGTACCGAAAATATAACGATTCTGGATCGTAAGGATTTTTGTGGAGATATCATCAGCAATATTGATGATAGCATGATTTTTTTACGTAAACATCTAAACCTTGCTTACAAAATAGAGCATCTAAAACGGGAAGAAATACTGGAAATCCCAGAGATAGCCCTCCGCGAGGCGGTAGTCAATGCATTATGTCACCGTGATTATTTCGAAGCTGGGGCGAATGTTGTTATCTCCATCTTTTCTGACCGAGTAGAAATAAGTAACCCAGGAGGGTTGCCACCGGGATTAAAAAAAGAAGCTTTTGGTCGAAAAAGCGTTACGCGTAACCCGATCGTTGCTGATCTACTACATAGAGTTGGATATATCGAAAAAATCGGAACCGGAATAAAACGCATCAGAGATGCCGTAGCTCTTCATGGTGGCTGTAGCGTAGAATTTGAGTATGATGAATACTGGTTTACGACGATATTTTATCGCCAAACTACACCGCAATCCGATAATGTCACCGATAAAAATGAAATTGCTACAGCTAAGAGAACAAATGTAATTTTAGAACTTATTGCAAATAATCCTAATATATCAACTAGCGAATTAGCTACCCAATTAGAGGTATCAAAAAGGACGGTTCTTCGCGATATAAACACCTTAAAACAACAAAATAAGCTAGAACGAATAGGGGCAGAAAAAACTGGGTACTGGAAAATAAATGGATAAAAAAATACTACATTTATGTAGTTCATCGCCAATAACTAAATCCTACATAGAATTTATCAATGAAAATTTTGGGGAAGAGAATCATTTTTTTGTCATTTTTGCAACATCGTTTGTTTATGAATATCCTAATAATTGCATGTTAATAACTCAAAACAATGGAAAATTTAACTACTTAAAAGTATTATTAATGCTAAATAAAGCGACTAAAATAATCTTGCATGGCTTTTTTTATAATCGCTTCATTACTCGCTTACTAACGATCTCCCCATGGAACATTAAGAAGTGCTATTGGGTAATCTGGGGAGCTGATTTATATGATGATACAAATCAAGTAAGTTATACAAAAACATTAAAATATAGACAGTTTTTCTTTTTTAAAAAATTGATTCTAAAAAATATCCCTTATTATGTCACCAATACTGAAAATGACTATTTTCTTGCTAAAAACTTCTATAATTCAGATGCACAACATATTAAGTGCATCATGTACACCAGCAACTTATATAAAGATGTTAAAATCCCTAAAGTTAATGCCAAAACAGGTACTACTAAAATATTATTGGGGAATTCAGCTTCATTAGCTAACAATCATATAGAAACAATCGATCGTCTTAAACCATTTGTTAATAATAATATACTAATTTATTGCCCCCTATCCTACGGTTGCCAACAGAATGCAAAAAAAGTTATTGGATATGGAAGAGAAATATTCAAGGATAAATTTGTACCAATGATAGATTTATTAGAAGAAAATGAATACTATAAATTTTTAACTACCATTGATATTGCTATTTTCAATCATCATAGACAAGAAGCATTAGCAAATATAATTAACTTGCTGTATTTTGGTAAAAAAGTTTACATAAATAAAAATACTATATATGATGAATTAGTAAAACAAGGCATCGAATTATTCGTTATTAATGATGGGGTAGATATGCTTAAAATCACCTCAACTGCGGCAAAACATAACTCAAACATTATCAAGAGTTATTTCAATCTTGATAATTTAATTAAACAACATCAGAGATTATTTTTATAAACGGGTATAAGAAATGAATAAAGTCATAATTTATGGACTAGGAGATAATGCTGAACTGGCGAAGTTCTATTTCGAAAACGATTCCCCCTATGAAGTAGTAGCATTTACTGTTGAGAGTACATTTAAAGATAAAGATCAATTTCATAATCTTCCTATTATTGAATTTGAGAATTTGGAGAATAATTATCCGCCCGCACAATATAAGCTATTTATCGCTGTAGGCTACTCAAACATGAATGAGGTGCGTGAAAGAGTTTATAATCAAGCGAAAAGAAAAGGATATAGCTTTGTAAATTATATCAGCTCTAAAGCCACTATTTGGACAAACGAGATTGGTGAAAATAATTTTGTACTTGAAGATAACACAATTCAACCATATGTGAAAATTGGCAATAATAATGTTATTTGGAGCGGCAATCATATAGGCCATCATGGATTTATAGGAAATCATTGTTTTATTACCTCACAAGTTACCATATCCGGCAGATGTGTAATTGAAGACAATTGTTTTATTGGTGTGAATGCCACTATAAGAGACCATACTATAATTAAATACAAATCGTTAATTGGTGCAGGGGCATGGATTGCAAAAAATACTGAGCCATACCAAGTATATGTAGCACCAGCGGCCAAACTATATCCTCGATCAAGCCTAGAAATAAAAATCTAAATGCAATTAAACTGGAATAAGATTGGATTAATTTTTGATCCCAATCTTAGCAAGAAATCAGATAGTTTATATAGTCACGCTGCTAATCCGGTTGCTATAAAACTTGGGCAAGACTTATATCGGGTTTTTTATAGCATGCGGGACGCAGAAGGAAAGTCAAATATATCCTATTTTGATCTTAATGTTCACAATCTAGCATTAATTAACACACATGAACCAAAACTTGTACTTTTACACGGTACAAAAGGAAGTATTGATGAAAGTGGCGTAGGCCTAGGTTGTGCAATAAATTATAAGGAAGTAACAAAGATATTTTATATGGCCTGGCAAACTCCTTCTGGACATTGGAGAGGAGATATTGCATTTGCTGACTTACTGCCCTCTTACGATCGATTCTATCGTCCTCATGATAACCTGGTATTAGGTATAGACTCAGAAGACCCCATAAGCCTGTCATACCCTTGGATCATCTTTGAAGATGGCATATATCACATGTGGTATGGTTCAACTATAACTTGGGATTATGGAAATGGGGAAATGCTACATGTAATAAAATATGCTCAATCCGCTGATTTAAAAACATGGACAAAATATGGCTGTTGTATCCCACCAACAATTAATATTGCTCAAGCCTTCTCAAGACCCAGTGTAATTAAATTAAATAAAACATATCATATGTGGTATTCATATCGTGGGAATAAAGACAAGTATAAAATAGGCTATGCTCATTCAATTAATGGCAAAGAATGGGTAGTATTTCATGATAAAATGAATGTTATCTCACCGTCTGCAACAGGTTGGGACTCTGAAATGGTATGTTATCCGTGCGTGTTTATAGATGACAATAAATTATATATGTTATATAATGGAAACAATTATGGTAAAACAGGCATTGGATTAGCGATTGCAGATATTTGTGAAAAGTAGTAATAGCTTATGACAACCTCATACGGAAATTTAAACTTTCATCATTATGATGATAAAAATGATATATTGATAGAGGAAGTTCTCCTCAAAGGTTACACAATTTTACATGAAGTATTGACTCCACCCGAAATTAGTAAACTTAAAACATCAATACTAGGAATTTACGAGAAACAAGAACTGCACTTCTCTAATTATCAACTAACAAAAATTAATGATTTAAACATGGCTCGTTGTTTATTAAAATACGATTTTAAGTTATTTAGCCAGCTAGCATTTAATAAATTGGTACTAGATTTAGTAAAAAGACTAATAAACCAAAAGTTCATTTTAGGATTACAAAATGGGATTATCAATTTAGGTGACAACCATAACCAATCAAATTGGCATAGAGATCTTCCATATCAAAATTTTGTTTGTAATGAAATTATCAGTCTCAATGCTTTGTGGGCACTAGATAATTTTACAGACATTAACGGCGGCACATGCATATTACCTTATTCAACTCATTTCAATACAACTCCATCACAAGAGTTTATAAATAATCATTTTATCCAGCCAAATTTAAATGCTGGTGATGTACTAATCTTTAATTCAATGCTTTTACACAAAGCTGGTATTAATAACACTACTAATCCTAGAGTATCAATAAATCATCAATATATAAGACCATTTATTCAGCCACAATATAAATTTCATAAAATGCCTGAAATTATCAAACATGTAATGGATGACGAACAAAAAAGTATTTTAGGATTTAATTTTAAAGATGCAATCGACGATATAGAATGGCGTCAATACAAACTGGATAAAATAGAACATGCATAAATGTGCCATTCTCCAATCTAATTACATACCTTGGAAGGGTGTATTTGATATGATAAGTCAAGTAGATACCTTTGTATTTCTAGAGGATGTTGATTTTACAGTAAGAGATTGGCGTACAAGAAATAGAATTAAAACAGCAAATGGGACTATGTGGTTATCAGTGCCAGTTAAAAAATCCACTCGTGGCACAAAGATATTTGAGATAGAAACTTGTCAGGATACAAACTGGCAGCTAAAACACTATAAAACGATTTACAATGCGTATAAGAAAGCACCCTACTTTGGAAATTACCATGGTATTATAGAAGAAATATATTTATCCCAAAGGTGGAGGAATCTCTCAGAGTTTAATATTTATGTTACAAAACTACTTGCCAAAACTCTGAGTATAAATACCACTTTTATAAATTCAAAAGAATTAAATACAAATGGTCACAAAGATGACAAATTGATTGAAATATGCAAAAAAGTAGGTGCAAATTTTTATTTGTCAGGACCTACAGCCAAAAGCTATATTAGTTCTGAAAAATTCCTGTATGCCAATATTGAATTAGCTTATATGGATTATGTCCATTATCCCGAATACAAACAACTACATGGTAAATTTGATCATTATGTATCGGTCTTAGATGTTTTGTTTAACTGTGGCGAAAATAGTATAGACTTTATAACTAGAAATAAATTTAAGGTAGAATAATATGCATATTGGGTTTAATAAGCCGCCATTTACAGGCAATGAATTTATATATATGCAAGATGCCCTAGCCAAAGGCAAAATTTCTGGTGATGGCATATATACCAAGCGCTGCCATGAATGGCTGGAAAAAAAATTAGGTGTAAAAAAAGCTTTACTTACTACTTCATGTACTCATGCGTTAGAAATGGCTGCAATTTTGTTAGATATTAAAGCAGGTGATGAAATAATTGCACCATCATACACTTTTGTTTCCACTGTAAATGCCTTTGTGTTGCGCGGCACTAAAATCAAGTTTGTTGATATCCGCCCAGATACGATGAATATTGATGAAAACCTAATTGAAGCTGCTATCAATGAAAAGACTAAAGCTATAGTTATTGTCCATTATGCTGGAGTTGCCTGCAATATGGATAAAATTAAAGCTCTGGCACAAAAATATAATATTCCGCTCATAGAAGATGCTGCTCAAGCGATCTTATCAACATATAATGGCAGGTATCTTGGTTCATTTGGAGATATTGCCACCCTTAGCTTCCATGAAACCAAGAATCTTTCAATGGGTGAAGGCGGCGCGCTACTAATTAATAACCCCCATCTCATCGAAAGAGCAGAAATAATCCGCGAGAAAGGTACTGATCGGAGTAAATTTTTCCGAGGTGAAGTTGATAAATACACTTGGGTAGACATTGGCTCTTCTTATTTGCCAAGTGAATTAAATGCTGCTTACTTATGGGCACAACTAGAGCAGGCGGATCAAATAATTAATTATCGGTTAAATGTTTGGCATAAATACTATAATAAATTGCAAAAGTTAAACGAAGATTATTTCACCATGCCATCCATCCCTGACAACTGTAAACATAATGGACATATTTTCTACATTAAACTCACCGATATGAATTCCCGGCAAAAGCTAATAGATTACCTTAAAGCAAAAGGTATAGTTGCAATATTTCATTACGTACCATTGCATAGTTCTACCGCAGGTAAGCTATACTCTGAATTCGTAGGAAATGATACCTATACAACCAAAGAAAGTGAAAGAATACTCAGATTACCGTTATATTATGGTATTACTGGCAATGAAATTGATTATATCATAATGCAAATTACCGCATTTTTTAGTACTAATACCTAATTTAAAACAAATGCTAAAACAATTTATACAGCATAGTTCAATTTATACTTTAGCTACTTTTGTTAGCCGAGGTGCATCGTTTGTCATGCTGCCTATTCTTACTCATTACCTCCAACCCCAGGACTATGGGATTCTAGATTTAATTACAGTCCTATCTGGCTTTGTTGGTTTAATTTGCGGGCTTGAGCTGTATCAGGGTTTAGCACGCTACATTCCAGAGAGTAAATCATTTAACGAAAAACAAGTTTTATTTAGTTCAGTAATCACCTACATTATTATTGCTTATATAACATTTTCAATACTAGCAAATTTGTTAATGCCCACTGTTACTAAATACATTATACCTATTAGCAACTCTCTAACCTTTAACCTAATTCTCTTAATATTTCTTTCACAAGCAATAAATACTTATATTACTAATCTATTAAGGTTTGAATTACAGCAATATAAAACTTTAATAGTAGATGTTTCGCCAATTATCATTACCCTTATTTTAAATGTTATTTTTATCATTCATTGTAAATTAGAATTAACTGGAGCAATCTTTGCTATCTTGTTAGCTTCTCTATCGGGAAATATTATCGGGCTATACTTTGTAAGGGATTATCTTACTTTAAATATTGATATAACAAAAATTAAAAAATTAATATATTTTTGCTTTCCGCTATTAATAAGTGCGGTTGCAACAGTAGTCCTTAACTTTAGTGATAGGATTATAATCAAAACTAATCTCTCACTAACTGAATTAGGATTATTTGGTGTTGGTTATAGATTTGCAAACGTAGTAACTATTTTGATAAGTGGAATTGCTGCCTCAATTTTCCCCCTTATCTATGGCTCTATGAATAATCCTGACTTCCGGCAGCAGTTTTCTAAATTAGTAAATAAGACTTTACCAATCATAATATTAATTATTACAGTTATAATAACGTATGGGGATGAAATTATCCGCCTTATAGTAGCAAAAGAATATTACTCATCTATACCAGTTTTTAGAAATATAGCAATCGGTTTATTATTTTCACAATTATATATATTCACACCTGGACTACATATAAATAAACGATTAACCTCCATTCTAATAATAAATATTGCTAGTGCAGCTATTAATTTGCTTTTGTGCTATTATTTGGCTAAACTATACGGGATAAATGGAGTTTCAATTGCAACTATGCTAAGCAACATGATTTTATTTTCATTATATTTTATTTTAAGCCAGCAAAATTACAAATTTGATTATAATTATATTACAATTGGTTTTTGTATGATATCTTTGCTGTTAACAAACACTCTTTTAGGAGTATACCAGTTAAGAACTCCGTATCGGATTGGGTATTTAGTAACTATAGGTATCTGTTTTTTTATAATTAAACATCTAAATGGTAGCAAGAGTTGTAAATGTGCGGAATAAGTGCTTTTATTGCTTTTCAAGATCATTCACTAGAAGCTAAATATATTGAACTAATGAATAATCAAATTCGCCATCGTGGACCAGATGACGAAGGTTATTATTTAATTGATACAGAAGATAATGATTGTATTCTTGCGGGAAATGATAGCATACCTCATAATCAGTCAATATCTTATTCTCCATATTTACAGATCAATCAATATTATAATAAAAAGATAAAACTTGCTCTGGGGCATCGTAGGTTATCAATTGTTGATCTATCTGCTCATGGACATCAACCATTAAGCATTAACAATGGAAACTATTGGATAGCTTTTAATGGTGAGGTTTACAATTTTATCGAATTACGCAAAGAGCTAGAAAACTTTGGGTATACTTTTTCTTCTCAATCAGATACCGAGGTAATACTATCTGCGTATAAACAATGGGGTGTTGCTTGCCTACATAAATTCAATGGAATGTTTGCAATTATTATTTATGATAAGCTAAATAATAAAGTTTTTATAGCTCGTGATAGATTCGGTATAAAACCACTTTATTATTATATTGATGACAATGGAATATTTTTTGCTTCTGAAATCAAACAATTTACAGAATTAGCAAGCTGGAATCCACACCTAAATCACCAAATAGCACATGACTTTCTGGTTTATGGCTTAAGCGATCACAGTTCAGAAACAATGTTTTGCGAGGTAAGGCAACTGCGCGGTGGAGAAGCAACAACCATCAAATTAAACAAATTCTTTGGTCAATCTGACTTAAAAATCAGTCGCTGGTACAATTTTGATGTAAGAGAAAATCCTAATATAAACTATAGAGAAGCTTGTAAGCAATTTCAGGAAAAATTTATAGATGCAGTTAAATTACGCTTACGTGCAGATGTAAAAGTAGGTTCATGTTTATCTGGTGGACTTGATTCATCATCAATTGTCAGTGTAATGGCAAGATTATTAGCGGAACAGAAAGCTCTATCGTTATTAAACACATTTTCTGCGTGTAGTAAGCATAAAGAATTTGATGAAAAAGAATATATTGATGTAGTAGTGAAAGATAGCCGAGTAAATGCATTTTATTGTTACCCTGATTTAGATAAACTATTTGAATTAAATGAAACAGTAACCTGGCATCAAGATGAACCTTTTGGTTCGACCAGTATTTTTGCGCAATGGTCGGTTTTTGAACTAGCCAAAGAGCAGCAAACAACCGTAATACTAGATGGACAAGGTGCTGATGAGCAGCTAGCTGGCTATCAGGGATTATATTTCCAGATATATTTTAATGAGCTGCTAAAATCAGGACAATTAATAAAGTATGCTAATGAGTTATATAATTTTAGAAAACTACATAATATAAATACTATCAAAACCATTTTAAAAAGTATTTTAGCGTTATTTCCACCACAAATTAAGCAGCTTGTAGGTAAATTACTGGGTAAAGGTATTTATACTAATAACTGGCTAAATAGTAAATTTCTTATATTTTCTTCAACCAATCCATACATTAAAAACGGATTAAATAATTGTAATGTAAAAGAGACTCTATATAGCCAAATAATGTATAATAATCTTTCAATGCTATTACACTGGGAAGATCGGGATTCAATGGCACACTCAATAGAATCAAGAGTTCCTTTTCTGGATTATCGGCTTGTAGAGTTTTTATTCAGCTTACCAAGCAATTATAAAATTAAGGGTGGTGTAACTAAGCGAATCCTACGCGATGGTCTACAAGGAATATTACCAGATAAAATCCGAAATCGAATGTCGAAGCTTGGGTTTGCGACACCAGAAGAAATCTGGGTTAAGCAAAATAGCGGGTTATTTAAAGACAAGTTAATAGAAGCCATAGATAGTTGTCCGTACATCTTTAATAAAACAAAAGTAATGGCAACTTTCGAAGATATTATTGCCAATAAACGTCCATTTGATTTCTGGTTATGGCGAGTTATCAGTTTTGGTACTTGGTGTAAATTATTTAAAATAAATATTTAATAAATAAAGATGGTTATCGAATTTTTCTGACTATAAAGCAATGAAGAAAATCTTATATATCAATGGACAAGAATTTAATTTTGATACAAAATATATTTCCCAAATAGGAGCTTGGAAATCTCTTGGATACAAAGCAGAATACTTTAAATTATTTCGAACAGTAGAAAGCTTGAGGGAAGTTATACGAGAAATTAGAAAATTTGATCTAATTTATCTGCGACATGGCTATGGATTAGATCGAGTATGGTTTCTGATTTACCCTTTTTTAAAAGAAAAAAATCTAATCCTTGAATTCCCTAGCCCAATTAGTTCATTATATAGTGATATAAAGACTAATAATGAATTAGGCTATATTAAAAAAAAGGTAATTTATCTTCTTTATAAATTTTATATAAAAATGATTCTTCCTAAAGTTGACTTAATCATTGAAATGGCAGAAGAAAAAGATGAAGAAGTCTTAAAATATAAGGGAAAGATATATCTTTGGCAAAATGGATTGAATTCTATAGAACTATATAAAATTAATGAGAATTATCTTCACTACCAATCACAAACAATCAAAAAGTTTGTAGAAAAAAAAGAGTTTCATTTAGTTTTCATTGCAAATAAGCTATATTTACATCATGGATTAGATAGACTAATACATGGTTTGATTAATTTTTATCAAAATAAAAATGATAGTAATTATCTAATCAAACTTCATATAGTATGCTCAAAAACTGTATTAATTGAGAAATTCAAGAAAGTAATTTTAAAGAATAACTTAGATAAGGAGATTATATTCTCTGATCATATGCCAATTGAAAAATTACAAGAAGTTTATAAAACCGCAAATTTTTGTATTGGATGTCTAGGATTGCATAGAGTAGACATGCAGGAAGCAACTCCCTTAAAAACAAGAGAAGCCACTCTAATGGGTTTACCTAGTTGCATAAGCTATCATGACTATGATTTATCTAAATCTGATTTTATAATTAATTTACCAAAAGATGACTCCCCAATAGATATAAATTTGCTTATAAAATTTTACTCAAAGCTAATAACCAAATATGGTGAAGATTTAAACCAGATAATCCATGAATTTGCAGTCCATAATTTAACATGGCAAAAAAAAGTTGAGCTACTTGAAGATGAATGTAAAAAAAGAGAACTGTTATAGTAACTCTAAAACTAAGTCAGTAAAAATTATTTTCATACGTACCGATCTAATCGGAGATTTCGTACTCTGGCTTAGTACTGCTGTACAATTCCGAAAATTTTATACTAATAGTACAATTACCCTACTTTGTAACCAGCAATACGTGGACTTGGCAAATAGCTTAAACATATTTGATAAGGTAATTGGATTAGATATAAAAAAGCTTAGGTCATTTGACTCTAAATACTGGCTAAAAATAATCTCAGCACTAAGGAAAAATACTTACGATCTAGCCATATCATCAATGGTTACTCGCAATATCATAGTTGACACATTGATTAGCTTCACACATGCCAAACAAAAGATTGGAATAAATGCTCACTATAACCGTCCAATGTTTATGAAACGTTTCTTTGATTGCTATTACGATATACTAATTGAACTATCAAATAAGCCACTTACAGAACTTGAATTTAATCATATATTTTTAGAGAAACTAACAAACGAATCAGTAAAATTCGAACTAGTGAATCTATTTGATATATTTAAGTTACCAATTCCAAAAATAAATGGATTACCCACTAAGTATATAACAATAAATCTTGCTTCAAGCGTCTCCCAAAAAAATTGGCAATTAAAAAAATTCATTGCCGTGACGGAGAAACTATCGCTGGATTACTCCATAGTTATTTTAGGGGCAGAAAATGAACGTAGTCTAGCGACTAGATTAATTAATACCATCAATCCTAAAAATCCAATTATAGATATGGCTGGCAAAACTACGCTATTAGAGTCTATCTCAATTCTTAATAAAAGTTTATTATTTATAGGCAATGACTCTGCCCTAGCTCATTTGGCGACTCTTCTTAGAGTCAAGTCGATAATCATTTTAGGTGGAGGACAATTTGGTAGATTTTTCCCATATCCTCCTGAATTAATACAGTCAGGGTTACAGCACATCTTATATGATAAAATGGATTGTTATAATTGTAACTGGAAATGTAAGTATCCACTAGTAAATGGCAGCTGGAAATGTATTGCTGAGATATCTATAGAACAAGTCCTAGATAAAATAACTAAAATATTAGGTCTAAGTCATTAATGTATAAAGAACCCTTTATAACAATAATTACGGTTAGTTATAATAGCGAATCCACGATCTCTGATACTATAGAATCCGTCTTAAATCAGGACTATTCTAACTATGAGTACATCATTATTGATGGAGCCTCTACAGATAATACCCTAAACATCATCAAAAATTATCAAATTAAGTTTGAGAATAAGAATATCCGATTTAGATTTTACTCCGAACCAGATAACGGTATTTATGACGCCATGAATAAAGGTATTCTGCAAGCAGAAGGAAAATGGATTGGAATTTTAAATAGCGATGATTTTTATATTGATGATAAGGTACTAAGTTCAATCGCACATAATATAATTGAAAATCCTATCGCAAAAGCCCATTATGCAGATTTGGTTTATGTCAAACAAAATGACATTAATAAAATTACCCGCTACTGGCAGTCCGGAAAATTTAATCCCCGTCGTTTTTACTATGGCTGGGTACCTCCTCACCCAACCTTATTTGTTGATCACGAAATTTACGATAGTTATGGCTTATATAATGAAGATCTTGATATTTCAGCCGATTATGAATTTATGTTACGCATCTTCGTTAAAAATAATGTACCAGCTGCATATTTGCCAAAAATACTAATTAAAATGCGTGATGGAGGAGCAAGCAATATTAGTCTAGCTAATCGAAAAAAAGGAGCTAATAATATTAGACTTGCGTGGAAAATCAATAAGCTTACTCCGCTACCCTTTACATTTATTTTACGCCTACTCCGTAAGATTCCACAATATATATGGAAATAAACCCAAATCATCTCTAAATCATTTACCATGAAAAATTAAAATCACATTTTAGAATTTCATGGTAAAAGAATACTCATCCTACTTTTTATCAATGAATGCTATTTTCACTTTTACCTATTTTTTCCGTCATAAGTTATTGACTAACTAAATAATATTGTGTATAATGTAACACTAGGTGGTATCACAATGAGAGTTTTTAAGACACAGTTTTTTAATAAATGGCAAAATAAAGAAAGTGAATTAAGTAATGATTCTTTAATTACTGCAATTGAAGAACTAGAAAAAGGTTTATTCGAAGCTAATTTAGGTGGCAACTTATACAAAAAGCGAGTTGCCATGCCAAATAAAGGCAAACGCGGAGCTTATCGAGTTATAATTGCCCATAAAACAAAAGATAACTCTTGGATTTATATATATGGTTTTAGTAAATCAGAGCTTAGCAATATTGGTAATGATGATTTAGAAGAGTTAAAAAAGTTAGCTAAAGATTTATTTAGTATACATATTGATAAATTAGCTAATATTTTAATCGAGGTCAAAAATGAAAAATAATATAAAGCAAGCTGTTTATGAAACAGCAAAAGAATTACATGAGGCAGGATTAATTTCTAACCAACGCATGGAAAAGTATAGACATTTAAACATTCCCCCAATTCATGAGTTAAAGCCAGAAGATATAAAACACTTAAGAGAAAAAGAAAAAATATCTCAATCTATTCTAGCCGATTGTCTAAACGTTAGTATCTCAGCGGTCAGGAAGTGGGAAAGTGGTGAGAAAAAGCCCAGTGGACTGGCCTTAAAGCTACTAAATATCATTCAAAAAAAAGGCTTGAGTATTATACTGTAGAGCCAAGATAATTTCCTAGGTAAGGGTACATTTTGATTGCTTGTAAATAACTGTTAAGACTAAGATGCTTAATATCTCAATAGTACTTTATAAAAACAATTCGGCACAGATAGCTAATCTGCTAAACGATATCTTTAATAGTCATAGTATTCAAATTAATTTTGTCTATCTGGTGGATAATTCCCCTACGGACGAATTAAAATCACTAGCACCCTCTACTGTTGGCAATAGCGTTTAAGTTGCTCCCCACACTCCATACTATTTAGTGTAATTATTTTACCCTTCTTCTGAATTGGAATACTAACAGGCTTAATATCGACATGAAATAGATTAGTAAAATATTTATAATAATTAAGCCGCCCGGGATTATAACCACGACATCCACCATTGATGATTATAGTAGCGACACCAATATCATGGCAAACAGGCTTATCCTGATTCGTAACTATCTCATGTATGGTAGGATAACCAATGCCACCGACTCTGACCATCCAGTACCAGAAAGCTCCGGTAAAAGCCATCTGACCATCTTGCATATATTGCTCAATAAATTTACTAATATTGTAGGACTGCGCACCATCTTTAAGAATATTGTTATTATACCAGCCAAAAAATTCGATAATTGACCCACCAGTTAACTGAATTGGACCCATACCGACCCAATAACTAGGTGCAATCACCTTATTTAGGTTAATCAAGCGATACCCATCGGGAACATCTACCTTACCCCAAATAAGCGTCTCCGGGGTTGCTTCGAGATCCATTATAGTCGAACCACTAGGCTTGCCAAACCAAATACTTGAGCTAGACACTTCACCATCATCATTAACCGCCACCATATATCCGTTACTTGGGAAATAACTGGTTTTATGATTTAATGAATTACCTTTAAGAGCGCTATTCTCATAACGAAAATATAAGCCATCGTTAGTATAATTATTTAATCTTGAGGTAGTTTCTTCAGATATGGTACTCAAAAAACCAGCTAATTCTTTATAACGATTATCAGCATCCCCACTACAGCCAAAAGTCGGAAAGCTCTTCGCAGCCGCGATAAAAGAATCATAGTTTAAGTAAGAACCTTTTTTACTCTGACAAAATTTATCAAAAAAGTGTTTTTGCTGAACAGTTTTTAAGTTAGTCCGCGTAGGATTCTTACAGAAACCATCGATATTCATCTGATGGAATAATTTATAATTAAAGAAATCTTCGGGCGTAGTATCATTATTTTTGGCAGCACACGCGATCAGCTCTTTTGCGCCACAAGGCAAAGAACAATCTAGTGCATAGGTATAACTAGAAAGACTTACTATCATTAACAGAAATAATTTTAGCTTCATAAATCTAACCTAATCCAATCTCTGCTAAGGTAAAGTAAATTTCCATACTTTACTATAGTTTTTATTATCTTTAGATGTGGCAAAAAGCTGACTTTCGTTATTAATAGTCAGGCTATTTACATTATCACAAGGAGGAAAATTTAGGCTTTCCCATTTTTCGTTTGCATAACGCCACACTTGCCCATAAAACTTACCATCTTTACCCGCAGCAAATAAATTACCATCTTTATCTACGATAAGACTACTTAGACTCTGTGCATTATCCAGCTTTAACGAAACCCATTTATGATTAGAATATTTCCAGACTTGTGCCCGATAATTATTATCTAGACCACCAGCATAAATAATGTTATTTTTATCAGAAATAAGGCTCCAGACAGTAACGATTTCTCGCGGCAAATAGGTATCATGCCATTTTTTTGTAATGTCGGAATATTCAAGAACTCTCGCTTTACTGGTTTTGCTATCAATCGCTGCTGCATAAAGTAACTCATTCGGAGCAATAGTCATTTCAGAAATATAATTATATCCTTTGGGACTTATTTTTACCCATCTTTTCGGCTTTGAAGAAACCCATACCGCACCATGATCATTATAATCTGCGCCACTCACAAAAAGTATATCGCGTAAGTTTTCAATTCGTGAAATATGACTAGCTGAATTAAATTTAAGATCTTGCGGTTTATGCTTATCGGCAATATACTCTATAACCCATGAGCCTTTTCCGGGATAATTACCAGCCACGTAAAATTTACCAGCAACAATTGCCGTATCAACTATTACGCTATCATCATTTGCCTGATATATCATTTTCCACTTATTATCAAAGTATTCCCATGATACCCCTTTGCCATTCTCATTACTTCCCGAGGTATAAAAATAACCATGATAATATGCCATCAAATTAATATTTTCACCCGATGGAAAAGATGTATCAACCCAAGTTGCCACTGGCTCTGCATCTGTCGCCGCTGGCAATAATAAAATCGCGCAAACTAGACTAATCAATAATCTTTTCACTCGAAGCCCCTTTAGATTAAAAGCTTACTTGCTAGAGCCTATTACTAGCAAAGCATATATTATCCTATTTTGATATCGTAATGTATCAAATTATCAAAAAGGAAACTCCTTATTTTAATTTGAATATCAGGAGTTTAGTGATAGAAATTACGGAAGCGTAAAAATAGCCTGCCAATAACGATTAAGAAGCTGTTTGCATAAATGGGAAATGAATATGCAAAACTGGGAAACCAAAGACCAGTTTATTTTGCTATCATATCGGGGTAAGAAGATTTGTAAGAGATTTTTTAAAAGCCTGCTTTCATTAATATGACCACTAATCCTTCCCCAATGATAGTAGGCTTTTTAAAAATATTTGTTATTACCACCCCATTACACCATCGGCGAGATTGGTCAAATCATTAAAACCATGTGCAGCAAGAAATTTGCACGCCATCGCACTTCTAACTCCAGCCTTACAATAGACAATCAAAGGAGAATTTTTGTACTCGTCTAACTCCGCTACACGCTCAGGCAGTTCATTTAACGGGATCAAAATAGAATTAGGAATATGAAACTCATCATGTTCATAGGGTTGCCTAACATCAAGAAGCGTTAACCCATTATTGACATCGGTTAGAAGTTTCTTTAACTCTTCAGAATATAGTTGCTTAAACATCAATCATTAACCACCTTATAATTTGCTGCATATTTGGTCGCAATTGCTGACCATAGTTTCACCTGATTAACAAAATCCTCTTGACTACGGACATCTTTTTGTAGCTTTTCTTCATTTATAGTTATTATGCTGGAACCTAATAACTCTCCACTAATACTATCTGTAATCTCAGCACTAATTTCTAGTACTGAATTTTGCTCAGGCTCCCCAGAAAGTAGCTGACTCACCGGAATCAATTTAACCGGAGTATAGCCATCAGATGCATCGACAAGTTTAGCCCCAGTTACTGTTATCTTCAATGAGGTTGCATTAGTTGCAGGCTTACTAACTACCGTTAAATAGTCTTTTAATAAATTAACCAGATATTGTTGTAGCTCAATGCGACTATTAGTATCAAAATACATTTCAATCTGTGTCTGACTAGATTCACCACCGTAAAATACAACAGGATTAATAAGTGTATTTGTATATTTACCTTTGGTCCATGTCGGATTATTATAACTAAAAATTCTTACGCCCGGAGATAATCGATTATTTACCTCAGTAAGATCACCATATGATTTAGCATAGCTTGAGTCTAGGTTATTAGAAATAGGCTGGGTATTAGTTGCACAAGCCGTAAAAAGAAAAACTGCCGTTCCTAAAGATATAAATAATTTTTGCATATGCATATTTTTTAATTACTTTCATGAAAGTTCTTTAGTGCCTGACTTATCCATGGAGTCAATGCACTTTCAAATTCGGCAACACTATCTGCCTTATCCTTAAATTTTACCGCTGGCACAGATACGAATGAAGCGCCGACCAATAAACCAGACTGGGTATCGATAGCACGCCCACCGATCTCAAGCACAAGCAAACTATCATCTCCAGACTCAATCGGAATCCGTCCAGTGATTCGTCCCATAACCGAAGTTACCGAAGTAAGCTTCCTTAATTTCCACGTAACAGGATCAACTTCAGCGCCAGCAACGATAATATCTAATGCAGAAACAGATGAACCAGAATTATTCACAACCGTATAGCCATTTTGCTTGATAAAAGCTTTTGTGTAGTCTTGCAAATATTTCTGTCCATTAGCTATTACTTCAGGTGAAATACTATTTTCATCAGGATTACTAACAATTACAGCAGGTCTAACGATTACAGACTTATACTGATGACTCGCAAATTTTGGATTTATATAACGCCATGCCTTGACCCCTGATTCACTTGGATAAGGTTTTAACAAATTATAGCTTTCAAGAAACCCGGGAGACTCGTCATCGGAAGGGGCTTTACTAGTTGATGACATAAATGCACAACTGGCAAGTAAAATTGATGTAGCTAATACCAATACCGCACATTTTTTTGGCATATTAATTTCCCTCCTAGATGGCTGTTTATTAAGTCTTGCGCTGGTAAATCAGACACTAGTATCAGATTTTTTAAATATTTATTTAGAGCATTAAGATATATTAGCCTAAATTATACATTTAAATAGAAGCAAATACCCCCAAATTTGCCTGATTCATACACGAAAATTGATTTAATTTATAAATCAGTATAATATCAGCCCTAATTAGTAGTAAAATTGATACTTATTATATCAATACACACAGGGAAATAAGCATATGATTATAGTTGTAACTGGAGCGGCTGGTTTTATTGGTGCGAACATAGTCAAAGAATTAAATGCCCGCGGGCACTTCGATATTATTGCCGTAGATAATCTGACCAATGGCAATAAAGCCAGAAATCTTGCCGATCTAGACATTCTCGATTATATCGATAAGGAAGACTTTATCCAGTCTATCGTTGCCGGTGAATACGACAATCAGGTTGACTACATTTTTCATCAAGGCGCATGCTCGGCTACAGTAGAAGCTGATGGACGCTATATCATGAAAAATAATTATGAATACTCTTGTCTTTTACTAGAGTATGCCCAAAAAAATGAAGTGCCAATGATTTATGCATCTTCGGCTGCAACATACGGAGCAAGCAGTAAATTTGTCGAAGACCGTGAGAATGAAATTCCATTAAATGTCTATGGCTATTCAAAACTATTATTCGATCAAACCGTGCGCCGCTATTTTGAAGGTGGTTTAAAAGCTCCGGTAGTTGGGTTAAAATATTTTAACGTCTATGGACACCGTGAATTTCACAAAGGTAGAATGGCATCAGTTGTATTACATAACTTCCGTCAATATCAGGAATTTGGCGGGGTTAAGCTTTTCGAAGGTTGTCAGGGCTACGGGAATGGGGAACAATCACGTGATTTTATATCGATTGAAGATGTAGTCAATGTAAACATGCATTTCTTTACCAACCATATCCAAAACCCGCATGAAGTATCTGGAATCTTTAACTGCGGAACTGGGCAGGCACGTAGCTTTAATGATCTGGCAATGGCAACGATTAATGCTTGCCGTAAAGCCGAAGGTAAGCCAGCCATTGATCTCGCTACAGCAGTAACGCAAGGTATTTTGGAATATATTCCATTCCCCGGTGATCTGGCGGGTAAATATCAATGCTTTACCCAAGCAGACAATACGCGCCTGATCAATGACGGGTTATATAAAACACCATTTCTGACGCTGGAACAAGGTGTTGAAAACTATGTAAATCAGCTACTCGCATAACAAATAAACCCGGTATCATACCGGGTTTATTTTTGAGTACTTTTAGCCTTAGCCATAATCTGAGCAATTAAATCTGCCCTTGAGTTTTCCTCTTTAGCAGAATTATCATCTGGCGCTGCCCTAACCTTTTTTAGTAACTGTGTCTGCATAGCAAGGCGTGCATCTCTTGCTTTTTGTTCATTCTCACGGCGGAATTGATGCTGTTCAAAGCGAAACTGTGCACGATTTCTTCGTTCCGTACTCCAGACTTGATCCGGGTCAGGCACTACTTTGATACAATCTACTGGACAAGCAGGAATACACAAATCACAACCAGTACATTCACTAGCAATAACCGTATGCATCATCTTATTTGCCCCAATGATCGCATCAACAGGACAAGCTTTTATACATAAAGTACAACCGATACATGTTTCTTCTTCAATTATTGCTAATCGCCGCGGCTCAATTTTGCCATTCTCTGGATTTAGTGGTTTTACTTCTTTATCCAGCAAATTCGCTAATAAAGTAATTCCCTCATTACCACCGGGCGGGCACTGATTGATATCTGCTTTCTCCTCGGCAATTGCAGTTGCATAATCTCGGCAAGAAGGATAACCACATCTGGTGCACTGAGTTTGCGGCAAAATATCATTAATCTTGGCGGCTAAATCACTCATAACTCACTGCCAGCTGCATATCAACAAATAAGCCGTTAAGGATGCTACAAACCAACTCAAAGTCATCACGACGCTCCAGATGCCAGCTAAGAATTTCTACTGGTTTCATACTTAAATTATCCCACAGCTCAACTTTAATCGTCTCATCAACTGTTTTCAAGCGAACTTCGGGGTTTTTACCATTTTGGCGCATTTGACGTACTTGATTACTAAGGCGCAGCGAGATATGAATTTCCTTACGGTAACGTTCACCCAAATGAGCCGCTTCAGAAAGATTACATAGTGGAAATGGTATTGGGAATATAGTAGCCCCGTCTGTTTTTAAGCTATCAGTAATAAACTGCATTAATTCAAGCCCAAGGGTATCAAATTTGCGTTTATCAAAAGAACCAGTCTCAACTATATCCGCGCCACCAACGATATAACGCAAATATACATTTTCGCCTAAATTTTCAATATCACTAACCGACTTATCAAATAAATCAATCTTAGCATGCGAATGCTGCTGTTTATATAAATATGATGGTTTTAGTCTGACAACATCATCAAGCTGATAAAGTGTGTCAGATACGAAAGGATTCTGATCTTTGCTCAAAATCCCTTTGGCTAGTAATAACTGATTTAAAGCCTCACCATTAAGAATAGTTTTAACCGTAGCTTTGCTACCACTACCAACAACTAGAATTACAGGAATGCTAAAAAATCGGGTTTTACCACTATTAATAGCACATTGCAAAGCATCCCAAATATAATCGGAAATTTCGCGATTCGGAGCCAAATTATAAGCGACACTCAAAAATTCATCCTGCTCACGTTTTAATAAGTCTTCAATCAACGCAACCATCAGTGAACTATCACTATTGTTATCTACCAAGTCGGCCTGTGCCTGACTTATCAGCATATTTGAATCGGGAAAAATATTACTATACTGACGGGGATCACTCAAATTTAACGTCATAAACTAACCTAATAAAATTCTGTTTAAAAATTGATATTGCACGAATCATCAAACATAATTTACAATTAACAACTTTAACTTTCAATAATTACAGATATTTCGTATGCAAAAGCTAACTTCATGGTACCAAAAGCAAACAGACAGTAAAGAATTAAACTATGATCAGGCACAGTATAACCTGATTAAAGAACTAGATAAATTCTTGTCCAATTTTGCGAGCCTCAATTTTATCACGCGACTATTTAGAAATGACCACAAATTAGGATATTATATTTATGGTGGAGTTGGACGCGGTAAATCAATGATAATGAATGCAATGTTTGACCATACCAATACCACCCGAAAAACCCGCAAACACTTTCACGAATTCATGCAGGATATTCATAGCCAGTTAGCAAATTTATCAAACGTCGATGATCCACTTGCCATTATTGCCAAAAAGCTGAAATCTGATTATGATATTATCTATCTAGATGAAATGCATGTTAGTGATATTGCCACTGCCATGATTATGAAACGATTGCTAGAAAGCATATTTGCCAATAAAATCTATATAGTTACTTCGTCAAATTATCACCCCGACGGACTCTGGCCAAATGGGCTAATGCGCGAACGTTTTTTACCCGCGATTGAAGTCCTAAAAGAATGTCTCACTATACGCAGTCTTGATGCCGAACAGGATTATCGCTTATTTAATGATTCGGTAAATCAACTATTTATCATGAACGATACTGAGGCAGTAAATAAACTAGACAAGATTTTCCTGAGAATAAACAATAATAAACAAAGTACCACCGCTGGTAGTATTGAAATCTGTAAGCGCAATATTCGCTATATCAAACAGGGACACGACATCATCTGGTTTGACTTTAATGTTATCTGTGGTGACATGCGTAGCCAGCTAGATTATCTGGAGCTGATAAAAAAATTCCAGTGGTTTATTATCAGTGATATTAGCCTACTAACTACCGACAAAAAAGATGTTGCGCGCCGATTTACTTGGCTTATTGATATCCTTTATGACAGCAACCGTAAACTTGCCATCTCAAGCTCTGTTCCATTTAAAGATATTTATAGTCGCGGTGATTTCGCCAATGAGTTTGAGCGAACCATCAGTAGGCTTGAAGAGATGCAAACGCAAGAATATTTAGAAAAGAACTTGACAGATAAAGCCCCATAACCGTATAATACCGCTCTCTTAGTTAGAAATTATGGTCATTCGGGGCGTAGCGCAGTCTGGTTAGCGCACTTGTTTTGGGAACAAGGGGTCGTGAGTTCGAATCCCACCGCCCCGACCATCTATCAAAATCACCGTATAATTTCGTGGTTGACGAGAGTGATTTTGCGCTCGTAGCTCAACCGGATAGAGCACCGCCCTTCTAAGGCGGGGGTTACAGGTTCGACTCCTGTCGGGCGCGCCATTCAAAGTATAACTATTTTAGCTATCCAATGGTGGATATAGCTCAGTTGGTAGAGCCCCGGATTGTGATTCCGGTTGTCGTCGGTTCGAGCCCGATTATCCACCCCATTCTTACCCAATTATTTTATCTTCATATTAATTACTTCATATATAATAAACATCATCTTTCCAAATAAGCCTTGTATTTTATAGCATCTTTGCAGTGCATCAAAATCATTTACAAATTTATGCAATAATAGTTACCGCACGAAAATAAATCTAAGAGCCTGTTTGCTAAGTCTAATGCAAGCAAGAAATCATGATAAATGCAATAAAAAATTATTAAATTTGAGGCGAATAGTTATTCTATTTAACGAGAATTTTATAAATTTTTAGCCATTTGGTCATATTTCGTAGCTCATTGGGACTTAGTAAACAGGCTCTAATGCATATACAAATGAATTTTAGCTATGGAGTTTTTATGAATAAGCGTACTACATCACCACAAACGGTAGAACTATCACCACTGGATGCCTATATTTCAAATGAAGGTATATCTCATATCCATCAGGATCTGATGCGAAAACTAAGCGTTACTTTTATCAATAAGAGCAAGGAACCGACATCGGTAACTCTAGCAAAGATAAAGTCTTCAACCAGAAAACGAAATCGTAAATCAGAAATACAGTAAAGAATATTAAGCTTTAGTTGAAAGGAAGGAGTTTACAAATGACTTTCAAAATAGCTGGCTCTTTAGTCTTTGAGTTAAAAAGACAAAATACCAACAATCTGGATAGTATCATATTAACCGAAAGGAATATGACCATGCCACTATTCATGACAAAAATAACAAACATCAATACCAATAATGAGGGACTTCTTCAAGCAGAATTTGATATTAAACAACAAAATATGATAATGGATACTGGGCACTATTGCCTAAATCTTATTCCCGATGGAAGTACTTATCGCAAAATATCATTGCTAAGAGAAACTTCACATAACTTCGAACAGGTACTAGATGTTCCAGTCCATTCAATTATCGAAAACAATGAAGATAAAATTATAATAGGTTTTATTGTCAATAAATATAACCAACCCATTAATAGAATACAACATTAACCGAATAGGTGCTATTTCATAATAATGAGATAGCACCTACTTGCAATATCGTTCTAAAATAATCTTAACCCATAATTATCCCATTCTAATTCAAGAAGGCTCCTTATTTAAAGCCGTGGATTATGGAATTTGACTAATTTCAGCTTGTGCAGCATTAGTATTCATAGCTAAAGGATAAGTAAGATCATCCAAAGTAAAAATAGCATTTAATATTGCTGACTGCGTTGCAAATAAAGTGTAATTAATACTATACGTATTAGCTATACTAACTACACCATTTACAGGTGACAATAAGCATTGTTCAGTCATAATTCCATTATTACTATTAGCTGAACACTGAGTGTCTAGCGAATAACTTGCAAAATAATTTTCCATCATAGTTGATAAACTAATAGCAGGGTAACCATTAGCATTAGCAAGAGTATGGGCTACAGTTAAAAATGCCCCGGGCGTACCTTGATTATTTATAGTTATCGTATTGGTTAAGGTAGCAAGATGAACTTCTGCTCTCACCTCAGTTAAAGAAGCAGTATCAGGCAGAACAGTGCTTAAATCAGGCTGTATTGTGAATTGCATTGGAGTTATCGAAGAATAATCAATCACAACAAAGCCAGGAACTGGTAAATTTACAGTATAACTCGATGTTACCAATACTGAAGAAGACCCAAATGCAGCTTGATTATAAGTGCTTAAATTATTTACATAAACAATAGTACATGTATCACTTGGTTCTAAAACTGTATTAGTGGTACATGAGTTGCTACTAATACCCCATGCATATCCCAAATTACCATTCTGAAAACCACTAATAGTAAGAGCATGTGTACCAGTATTGGTATACTGTAAAGAAATAGTTTGATTAGAGGAAGGGATACTACCACTAAAAACTAACGGGTCACTAGATGAACCTGTACCGCTGCTATTACCAGAAGCAGTTACTGATGTCAAAGTCAAGCTCTGCTCATTTGGAGTAACTTGCCACGGAATATTATTACTTTCTTGAGCAGACACAATATTTGAGCCTGTGTAAGTAGCCTGATAATGAGCAATACCATCTTGTTCGGTTGCGCTTGAAACTGGACCTAGTTTTACAATAGCAGAACAACTTTCACTCGCGTCAAGAGAGGCTCCACATGGAACATCACCATTACTAGTGGACATGAATGCAGGATTATCGGCAAGACCAATACTATCAAAAAATGCAGTTTCAGTTCCCACATTACTAATTATTAAATTGCGGGTAACACTTTCAATGTCATTTCCTACTACTGACATTAACGTTACCGGATTTGGTGTAATAACCAAGATAGGCTGTGATGAGGTCGAAGTATAATAAAGAGGCATGACTGTTGAATAGTTTTGTGTAGTACCACCACTAAAATAGCTACCTTGTAAGTAGACATTAATTTGCTTTTCAGCCTCAACGACGTTATCATTTACATTAATCATAAAACTGCAAGTTGCCCCCGAATTCAAGGTTGAACCAGTACAACTATTTCCAGATGGTAACACGTTAGCTACGCCACTTCCACTGTAAGTACTTGAGCTTGGGGTATTTGTGATATCTAGGGGAAGCCCACCAACATTAGTAACGGTAATTGTAACATTCGTACCAATTGATTGAACAAAAGTTACTGGGTTAGCCGATGCAATCATTGATATCATAGCAGAATTCTTGCCATTAAACCAATAAATTGATTGATTACTATTATTATAACCTGTAGCTCCTCCTGTATAATTTACACTAATAGTATTCGTTGAAGAAGTTGGAGTACTCATACTTACACTATAGTGTACGCTACAGCTGTCCCCTGCGGCTAGAGGACCTGAGGCACACTGATTACTGCCAGGTTCAATGGTAATACCGCTAGTAGCAATAATATCTGAAATGTTAGCATCGCTATTACCTATATTAGTTACAAAATATAATGAATGATTCGACTCCTCTGCTGTATTAAGTACTGGCGGTAAGGATGAGATCAAAACCGCACCATTATTAGGCAACGCAGATACATATGCAGTATTCAAAAAACTAGCTGATTTAAGGTTGCCATTTTTGAAGAGCCGAGCTTGCTTGGTAACCGATTGCATTGTAGCCAAAGTTGCATCAACTGTAATTGGGATATTATAACTACTATTAGCATTGTAAACGCTAACTTCTATTGCCTGAACAAAGCCAGATTGAATTTGCTGATTACTGATATTACCATTAGTAATCACGGCTCCATTATTACCAATTTTTAAGGAGCTTATATTATAGATTTGGTTATCACCAGTAGCATAAGCATAAAATACACCGTATCCTTTATTATTAGCAACACTGCTAACTGCAACATTGGAACTAAAGAATACGCCTTCTTTCTGAGTTGCCACCGGAGCAAAATTAATTGATTGGGAGTTTGTCTTTAATTTCCCATCATATTCATATTCAAGCTTAATTAGCCCTGAATATGGCTTTTGTCTGTTTATACCATTAATTGTTAAGGGGCAAGATTGATGTGCCTTAATCGATTTACAATTATTAACTGAATCTGGATCAAGCATAGGTTCATTGTCATTTAAATTGGTAAATGTATCGTATTTAATATTATTAATGGTAACGTCACTATTATTATGTACCCACGTTAAAGTCCGGGTATTACTGGTTCCTAATAATGGAATAGTGCCCATATTATCAACTGATAATTCTTTTATGAATGAATTGGAGGAAGTGTTAGTATTAGTCGCCCCTCCACTTGAGCTCTGACCGCATCCATTAAGCAATAAACTCAACCCTAAGACAAGAAATACTAGGCTTATTTTCTTCCTGATTTTAATTAACATCATATTTAAGTCCTCTAAAATTATTGTACCCATTAGTTATAAACTGTATTAGCCAATATAGCTAAGGTATTACCTGAATTTACATTTGCCCAGGTTTGACCCCCATTTAATGATTTTAAGAGTAAACCATTTTGACCACCAGCAACGCAGATATTTCCAAAACAAGCAATAGTATTGACATCATTAGCTCCACTATATACACCTGTCCAACTGGAACTACCAGAAGCTGGTATCTGATCATTCGCAAGAAGAATACTACCTTGCCGTATAATTAAAAATTTCCCTTGGGCATTAACCGTTGCCCCTTTAAAATCAGCTGTCCCAAAGCCAATTCCACTCCAGGTACTTCCATTTGAAGTCAAACGAATTATGCCTCCATTACCAACCGCGATACACGTATTTGCATTGCTACAGCTTATACCATTAAGCCGATTTCCAGTACCACTGGTTAGCTCAGTAAAAACAAAATTATTGGTATTGGCTGTAATTATTTTTCCATTATATCCAACTGCATAACATTTACTATCAAAGCAACTCGTAGCCGTTAAATTATTTGTGATTGGAGAAGCAATGCTTGACCAGATTCTGCCAAAATTGGAAGATCGACGAATAACTCCCCCATCTCCTACTGCAAGACAGGTATATGTCCCAAATAAACAAGTAACACTATTCAAGTTATTAGTTGTTAAGGAATTCGCACTCTGCCAGCTAATGCCATTATCACTAGAATAAACTACATTACCTGAAGCACCAACCAATACACAGTTAATCGCATCCCTGCAACTAGCCGAACTAAGACTATCTGCGCCATAGTTTATTTGACTCCACGTTGCCCCTGAATTATTTGAAGTATAAATTACTCCGCTATCACCAACTATCAAACAACGATCACCAATACAACTAATCGCATTTAGATTATTACTACCTAATGCAGTCCGTGTTTCCCATTCACTACCATCAGTTGTAATAGTCCTTGCAAGACCACCATTATTTCCTACACTAATACAAGCATTGCTAGCACAACTAACGGCATTGTAACGAACATTTCCAACTCCTACTCCACTCCAATTTACCCCTCCAGCCTGTCCAATATTACTGGCATTGCTAGTTCGTCGAATTGTTCCACTCCCACCAACGGCAAAACAAATATTTTCATCTTTACAGGCAACACCCCATAAACTTACGAAAATAGAAGCTCCAGTACCAGAACTACCCCAAGTATTTCCCTGACTATTAAAAGATATTCTAGTTATGGTCGAATTATTAATGATATAAATCCATGTTCGCCCAAATGAACTTACCGCACTTCCTGGATTATTATTAGATTCAGTCCAAGTTACACCATTATTGGTGGAACGAAGACTTATGGAGGAACTACTACCTACTACCGTCCCAACTAAAATACAGATTCCTGACTCATCACAGTGAACAGCATTCGGAACCAGACCATTAAGCCCACTGGAGTTAAGCCTCCTCACAATATTCCAATTTTTGCCACCATCAATAGATCGTAATATACCTTTATCAACAGTGCCTTCAGAACCATAAACAGCAATACAAACTGTTCCATTACAGGATACGCTATTTATAGGGGCTCTAATCCCAGCAGAAACCTGTGTCCAAGATTCACCATAATTCTCACTGTATAAAATCACACCATCATCTCCCACTGCAACTGCATTACCAGAACTGCTGAGAGAAACTCCTAATAGCTTAGTTTTGGCAGCCAGTAATGGCTGAATATAATCACTTTCAACATCAAGACGACTTACACTACCCCCCTCTGCAACTAAGACAGCGGATGGTCTAGTTATCCAGTACCTAACTCCGATTACGCGGCTATAAACTTGGTTATTAGAATAATTACCTGTAGCTCTTATAACCAAACTTTGTTCCGCTATATCACCAATTTGGCTACTAAATACAGCTTGAAAACTACAACTTTGACCGACCGCAAGAGTCGTACATACTCCAGCAGGAATATTCACTACTGCACTGCCAGTATTATTTTCTACGGTATAAGTTAGATTAGTTAATTTGTATCCACCAAGATTTATCAGCGTTACACTTTCTGTATAAGTACTACTGCGTGGAAAAATAATCAAGCTAACGCTTTCTTGCATAGCAAGTAAAGCACTACCACTCGAATTAAACCAATTAATTGTTGTTTGATTTTGTTGATTACCCCCATAATCGATGGTAATTATTCCATTACCAGAGTTAGTATCTGGCACAGTGTAATAAATAATACAAGTATCACCAGACGGTAGTTCTTGATTATTGCCACAAGCATTACTACCCGTCGTAAGATTAATCCCATCTGTGGACGTAATATGCATTGTGAGGCTAGTGTCTCCTACATTTTGAACTGGAAAACTACCATTATTGCCTAAAGCGGTATTCAGTATCTCCGGAGTGCCTGTTACTATTAAACCACCAAATACCGGCGTAGATCGTAATGCTGATTTAACTATTTGACTTCCTGTTAGTTCATTTTCAATAGTTGCTTCAAGCTCTGCATTAACCACCGAACTATTTGCTGTTATTTTTACTTCTAATGATTTGATTTGATAAGAGGCTAAATAATCTATCTTATCAATAACTGAAACATTTGGATTTGAGCTACGTATATCCAGAATATGATTTAAATTGCTATTAGAATTATTGTAGATAAAAGTGGTTAAATATGTTCCAGCTGCATCTTTACCCTGATAAGCTATATTGTCGTCCGAGAAATAGACCCCCTGATCTGGTTTAACTTGTTTAAAATTGATAATCCGTGATTGTCTCAAAGATAAACCATTAACTTGATAATCTGCATTTATTTGCAAAGAACCTGACTGTTGATTTGGTGCATCAAATAAAAATGAGGGTTGAGTGACTTCGAGCCCACAACGTGACTTAGCTGGAATATGAGCACATGAAGTAAGTGATGCTTTACTAATGATTGGCATGCCGCCACTATTTTGAGTATTTTTATTGATGGTGTAAATAATATTGTTAATATCATCATCGGTATTATTATGAACATAGATTGTCACTGTAGTTGATAGATCATTAATTAATGGGATAGTAGAGACGTAATCAATTGTTAATTGCGACAAATTGCTTGCTGAAGCATGGTTCGTGATGCTTGAATTATCACTTCCATTATTACATGCGCTAAGCAATAAAAATAATAGAAATATAATAAAGTTTTTCAATTTCTTGCTTCCCATTAAAAATTGATTGATCAAAAATAAGACATTGTTAACACAATATAGTTAAAGCACCATTTAATTTTGTAATGATCGAATACTGAAAAAACTTTCTCAATAGACTCAATATGAAAGATTTGATTGAACGCTATTCTACATGAAGAGTAGAAAAATAAAAACCGTCCAAAAATGACGGGAATGAGTAATCACAGTTTAATTGTAGATTTTAATAATTAACCGACTCTTGCTTCATTAATGTACTATTAGTTTTCTATCTGAGACATAACATCTACCTTTCAAATAGCCTGAATAACTATGCTATAATTAATCTTCCATAAGAAAAACCAACAAGCAAACATGAAAAATATAAATGATGATCTTATAGCCCTAAAACAAGAAATTAACTCTACCATAAGACCGATTAAACTTATTGCAGTAAGTAAAACACACTCTGAAGCAGCAATACTGGAAGCAATTAATGCGGGACAACAAGACTTTGGTGAAAACTATGCTCAAGAAATGAGTAGTAAGGCTATAAACCTGGAGAACCACTCGATTAGTTGGCATTTTATTGGAACTATCCAGAGCAATAAAACAAAACTTATAGCCAAACATGCCAGCTGGGTTCATACACTAACTACACCTCAGCACGCCAAACGACTTAATGATCAACGAGCAGAGGACTCTCCACCACTAAATATCCTGATTGAAGTTAATATTAGTAATGAAGAAAGTAAGGGTGGATTAAAAAGCTATGCTGAAATTTATGAATTAGCAAAGGTGGTCACTGATTTACCCAGATTAAAATTAAAAGGACTGATGGGTATGCCAAGTAATACTAAGGATGAGCAGCTGCTTAAGCAACAATTTAATCTACTTTCTCAATATCTTTATCAGCTTAACCAGAATGGATTTGAATTAGAGCACCTCTCAATGGGCATGTCGAATGACTATAAGATCGCAATTGAGTGTGGTTCAACCATGATAAGAATTGGTAGTAAAATTTTTGGAGAACGTAACTATGACAAATAAACTTGTTTTCTTTGGTGGTGGTAATATGGCTGAGGCTATATTTAGCAAACTAAAAAATAACCCGGCATTTAAAATTGAGATAATTCAAAATAATAATGAACGAGCACAAGAACTTTCTCATAACTACCCAGAGTTCCAGATCTGGCAAACCCTGGATAGCACCTTAGATAAAAATGATATTTTAATTATCGCTGTCAAACCACAGCATGCCAAGGAAGCCATCAATGCAATTAAAGAGAAAATAAAGGATTGCATAATCATTTCAGTAATGGCAGGAATCCCTAGTCAAACTATCATAAACTGGACAGGAAATGAACGAGTAATCAGAACCATGCCAAATACTCCCGCAAGTCTTGGTTTGGGAGCAACGGCAATATATTGCCCAGAGCTAGTTACTGATCAGGAAAAAGCAATTATTTATAGCATTTTTGAAGCAATAGGAATAATTTATCCGGCAAAAGATGAAAGCTTTGTGGATAAAGTATTGCCAGTAACTAGTAGCACAGTGGCTTTTATTTATTACTTTATCGAAGGTTTCATAAATCATGCAGTTGAAAAATATGGCTTTACTGCGACTGATGCCAGAAATCTTGTGAACCAAACGGTCATGGGCAGCAGCGCGATGATTACTAGTAATCCAAATATTGCCATCGAAGAATTACGTGCAAGAGTTACCTCGAAAAAAGGTACTACAGAACAGGGAATACTAACATTTGAAACGAATGGATTACATGACATAATTGCACAAGCAATGGATAATTGCTATAACCGAGCACTTGAAATGGCAAAAGAATTTAATTAAAACTTAGGTTTTAGCAATCTTAAAGTGGGGAAGTATGTTACACCCCACTTCCAAGCATCTCGCGAGCGTGCTGCAACGTAGTTTCAGTAATGTTTAATCCGCCAAGCATGCGTGCTATTTCACCAATTCTTGACTCATCAGAAACATATTCTATTCTAGAAAAACTAGTTTTCTTAGCTGCTTCCTTACTAACGCGAAGATGATAATTACCACAGCAAGCAGTCTGAGGCTGATGAGTAATGCAGATCACTTGCTTCGATTTACCAAGTTCAGCAAGTAAAGTTCCAACTACTTCGGCAACGCCACCACCAATCCCAACGTCAATTTCATCAAAAACGATTACTTCGGGCGGATTATTAATACTCAAAATAACATATAAAGCTAAAGTAACCCGGGATAATTCACCACCGGATGCAACCTTATTCAATGGCTGTAATGGCATACCTTTATTAAAACATACCTGATATTGAATATCATCTAGACCAAAGCTAGACATTAATTCTAATTTAGTTAGATTAACCTTAAATTCGCCATTAATCGCAAGTTTATTTAATAATTGGCTAACTTCTTTACCTAGTTTATTTGCAGTTTTAATCCTAGATTCAGAAATTTCTATAGCAAGTTGCATATAGCTGGCAGTTTTTTGTTCAAGCTCTTGTAAAAGCTTATCTAAATCACTTTCGGCAGATAAATTATCTAAATCTTGCTGCCAAATCTGTTGATGTTCTTGAATTTCTTCGGGACGTATCCGATATTTACGAGCCAGACTATAAATTTCATCTATCCGTGCATCAACTATTGCTAGTTGCTCAGGATCCTGCTCGATTTTATTTGCAACGAGCTGTAATTCATGCTCAAGTTCAGCTACTTCTGATTCCATACTGCTAATTAATTGACTAATTTGCTGGCTATTTGGCAGATAATCATTAATTTTCGCTAAGCGATTATCCAATGTTCCAAGTATATCGGCTATTGAATTTTGCTCTCCAGATACCAGATTTACTGCAAAGTCTAACTCCTGCAATAAAAAACCAGCATTGGCTAGCTGCTTCTGCCTAATCTGTAACTCATCCCATTCACCCTCAGCAAGATCAAGTTCTTTCAGGTCATTCAGTTTTTCAGTTAATATTTCCTGCCTGATTAGTATATCTTGGCTAAATTGACGTGCTTTCTCGATTTTTTGTTTTACATTATTAATATCACTAAATACTTTTGCCAAATTGGTGACTTTATCAGTAACACCAGCAAATTCATCAAGTAGCTTACGCTGATTTTCAGGCTTTAAAAGCGCAATTGAAGCATGCTGAGTATGAATATCAAGTAACATCTCACCAAGCTCTTTTAATATGCTCAAATTAACCGGAATGCTATTTATAAAGGATTTGGAACGTCCATTGGCATCAATTACGCGTCTACAAATAACTATATTTTGTTGATTATCATCAATAAATTCACGCTCAGCTAGCCAGCTAAGAATCAGCTCGCTATCAACCTGAAATGTGGCAGTAAATGAAGCCTGCTTCTGTCCAGAACGGATCATTTCAGCACTAGCTTTAGCACCAAAAATCAGCATTAGCGCATCAATCGAAATCGATTTACCACTACCAGTTTCTCCGGTAATAACCGTTAAGCCAGAATAAAAATCAATATCCAACTCATCAATTAAAAGATAATCTTTTACCTGCAAACTTGTTAGCATTCTTACCTCAACATCTATCAGGAAACTCGTTTTGACCAGTCAAGCTTGGTACGTAAAGTATGATAATAGTTATATCCTACCGGGTGTAATAATTTCAATGGGCGTTTTGCCTTACTTATTACAATTTTATCGAGATATTGCAAGTCTGTATATTCCTGACCATCATAATGAATAATAGTCGGAGTATCTTTGACAATAATCAACTCAATAACAACATCATCACTAAGAACAATCGGACGATTTGACATTGACTGTGGACAGATTGGAACTATTGAAAAAACCTTTGAGTTAGGGTGAAGGATAGGTCCTCCAGCGGCTAAAGAATAAGCCGTTGAACCCGTTGGAGTTGAAAAAATCACTCCATCAGATTTTTGTGAATGGACAAACTCGGTATCAACACTCATTTCAAATTCAATCATACTACCAATTTCGCCACGAGAAATAACAATATCATTAAGTGCCAAAGACTGATAAACAAATTTACCTTCGCGTAGAACTTGAGCAGACAATAGGGTTCGTTCTTCTTGACGATACTTACGTTCGACCAGAATATCACTAACCGCCTGAATCATATCTTCAATAGCAATATCAGTCATAAAACCAAGACGCCCCTGATTGATTCCCACGATTGGGATATTATAATTAACAATCTCACGTCCAGCAGAGAGCATAGTTCCATCACCACCAATAATTATTACTAAATCAATAATATCAAGCCATTGCTGTAAATCACCACATTTATATCCACTACAGTCTAATTCACCAGAAACACTGGAATCAATATAAGCTTTACAGCCGATGCTTTGCAGAAATCTTGCCAGCATTGTAACTTGTTCTACTAGATACTCAGAATTTCGCCGACCAATTATGGCAACATTTGTAAAATTTGTCATTAACTTCCATAACTATGCATTAACAATGCATTCAAAAACCACACTCAAACAGATCCATCATCCTAGGTTGTGTTGCCAAGCTTCTTGCTTACTAGTTACAATTAGGATTCAAAAATTACGATTGCACTACTAAGACTTCGCTCATCACTCAAGCTCAGATGACAGCGCAATATCCCTCTCGTTAAAAGCCACTCATCTAGTATTTTAGCTAGTTTAAAAAAGGGTTTCCCTAGTTCATCATTAAGAATACTAATATTTGAAAGTAGTACTGGCTCACGTAATCCTGTACCGCAAGCTTTGGCAAATGCTTCTTTAGCAGCAAACCGCTTGGCAACAAATTTTATCTTGTCACTCCGTTTTTCAAGAAGCTCCAGCTCTAGCGGTGTAAGTATCCGACTCAAACTACGATTACCATATCGCGAGAGCATATGTTCAATCCGTCGGTTCTCAACAATATCATGCCCAATTGCGTAAATCATGTAAACAAGAAAGAAACCATACGAATTAATATATATGCAACCAGAAGGATGGTAGAAATATCAATAAATAACCATACCAATGGACGATTAAGCCGTTCAGCAAATGTCCTTGAGATCAGTGTCAAGCCAAATAACCAGATAAAATCACCCAGAATAGCTCCAGCAATAAACGCAAAATTAAAAATACCATGATAATTAGTTGATGCACCACCAATCACGATAAGTGTATCAATTGCCACCAATGGGTTTAGCCACGTTAATGCCAAGGCTCGTAAAATGGCAGACTTCTTATCAAGAATTTCGTGGCTAAATTTAACATCATGAGGCTTATTTAAGCCCCGGATTTTAACCCAAAGATAGTAGCCAAGAAAGCCTATCCCAACTACATTAATAAGTAAAAGTACAACTTTTGATTCTGTGAATTTTAACCCCAAGCACCCGATTAGAATCAGGACCGTATCGGCAAAAAAACAGGTCGTAGCAACGGCATATTCATGATTGCGCCTTATCGCATGAGTCATGGTATTAAGATTTTGTGGACCAATTCCGGCTATTACCGCCAAAACAAAAAGAGTTCCACCAAAAAGAGTTGTAAAAAACTGTAGCATGATTATCTAGCCTCCTCAATTAGCCGTTTCATATCACTGACTGCTTTTCCCAGCCCATGAAAAATACTTTGGGCAATTATAGCATGTCCAATATTCAATTCATGAATTTGGGGAATCGCTGCAACTGATTTTACATTATGATAATGTAAGCCATGACCAGCATTGACCACTAATCCAAGATTTGCTGCAAACTCACTCATGATTGCTATTTTCTGTAATTCTTGATTAGCCAGAACTGAATTATCAGCATCAGCGTATTTTCCAGTATGTATTTCAATCGAATAGCAACCAGTCTGTTTTGCCGCAATAATCTGCTGCTGGTCAGCATCAATAAAAAGTGATACTAAAATACCCTGTTGCTGCAATAACTGCACCATCTGCGAAACAGGGGCGAAATTACTGACTACATCAAGCCCACCCTCTGTTGTTACTTCCTGACGCTTTTCAGGAACTAGGCAAGCAAAATGTGGCTTTACTTGCAGAGCAATTTCGAGCATCTCTCGGGTAACTGCCATCTCTAAATTCATTTCAGTTTTGAGACAGTTTCTAAGAATATACACATCCTGATCTTTGATATGCCTGCGATCTTCACGTAAGTGTAATGTTATTAGATCTGCACCATTAGTTTCTGCAACTAGAGCTGCCTCAATTACACTGGGATAAATTGTACCTCTCGCATTTCTTAATGTTGCGACATGATCTATATTAATTCCAAGCCTTGGCATGATATCTATTTCCCCATATGAACTAAATACTAATTATTATAATAGATAAAAGCATTCTCAGGTTAAATGATATTAACTCCAGAATGAAAAGAAATATAGTGATAAAACTTTATATAGTCAATACTACCCAAAAAAACTGGAGAAAAGCCCCCTATTTCTGATGGTTATTATATCTAGTAAAAGTATCTTTTGACATAAACCAGAGACTAATTAATGAAACATAGCTAAAAAAGATAATATACATTGATGGCATATAAAGACTATGTGTTTTCTGAATCAGAAAACCGATTATATACTGCGAAAACCCAAACATTATCCCAAAACTGGTATTATAAACCAAACTAACTCCAGCATAACGTAAATGAGTTGGAAAGCTTGTAATCATCATTACTGGTAATTTGGCAACAAAAAACCCAAACATAAAACAACAAAAATCACTTAATAGTAGCACCTCATAAAAATCATGCGTAATATAAGAATGAAATACAAAAACTAGAAGAGCTTTAAAAATAAACCCAGAAGAAATATAAAAATTCTTATTTATATATTCATGGAAAAAGACCGCAACTATCATCCCGAACAAATATGAAACAACAACTGAAATACCAAAAATTCTGGTTTCAGTCCAAGTATAATGAAAGTACTGGGTAAGAAAATCAGGCATTATATAGAAAAATACTGCTGCACCACTAGTTAAGAATGTGGCAAAACAAAAAAGACGAATAATTTCCCACTTATGTCCATTAATTACATCCCGAATGGAATGAAATCCACCTAAAGTGGTTTGCTGTGGTGCTTTAGAGTTGATAAAGTAACTTTTGGTAAAAATAAAAAGTAACAAACAAATGGCTGAAACTGCGAACATAATATACCGCCAATTATGTTCATCCAGAAAGATATACATAAAATCAGCACTTAACATTGCCAGCAAGAAGCCACAACCTGTTGCCATATTAGCCAGATTGGTAGCAAATAATCTACTATGCGGCTCACTCTGCTCATAGCAATATAAAATCGCCTCGGGAATAACCGCGCCAATAACAATGCCCTGACACATCCGAATAAAAAGTAAAAGAATCGGTGCCCAAAATCCAAAATATATCGCATTGGGTAGGCAAGCAATAATCATGCTGGAAATAGCCATTACCAGAGAAGAAAAATTAAAAATCCGGTAGCGAATTGGGGAGTCACCAATAGAACTAAATAAAATACCGCCAAGGGGTCTCGAAAGTCCAGCAAGGCACAGTACAGATATTGTAAACAATTGGTGCCCCAAAACAGATACTTTTGGTAATAAATCAGCACTAATGGTTTTGGAAAATAAAATAAAAGTGGTAAATAAAAAATACTCACAGAGTATTCCAGATAGAACTAACAACAAACGTTTATTTAATAAAACCGTAAATTGAGGATGCATTTATTTACCCAAAGAAATATCGAATATTATATCAATATTACTAACTAGTTCTGAAACAAAATATAAATCAAAGAAGACTACAACTAACACGAATATTAAATATAACCGCCAAATAATCCAAAAGCAGTTTTATCATATCAATCCCATATGGTATAATTAAATGACTGCTGTTAGCTAAAAGTACATAATAAGAATTATATACAATCAACATTAACTTTTATAGTTAAGATTATAATGATAACTCATGATAATTTCCTTTTAAAATTGAAAAAAATTTCTGCAGACAATAATAATATTCTGTGTCTGAATCTTGCCTTAGGCTTTTCTCTAAATAGTTTGAGTATAAATAATCGTTTGATATCCTCAGAGCAGTTAGAACTTATTATAAAAAACACCATGGGAGAAGATACTTTTTGGGATATGGGAATACCTAAGGGACAAGCTGAATTTCTTGTCTTTGGCGCGGCATACTCAACCAAGCCAGTTCATGCACTTAGCGTTAATGTATCGGTAGGCGAAATATCTAAAACTCTCATGGTTTTTGGACATCGGGAATGGACAAATTATGGGGCCAGTATTGCAAGGCAATTTAATTTAATGCCGATTAAATATAATTATGCATTTGGTGGTAATGGTTTTGAACTAAACCCAGATGGAGTTGGTTATAAGGCAACTATTGGAACGTTACTTCCCAACATTGAGTCATCTGAGGAGTTATTGGTTTCAATCGAAGATATAGTAACACCAGCTGGATTTGAGCCATTTCCACCAAACTGGCAACAAAGAAGTCAACACTTTATACAACATCCAAATATCGATTTTAAAATGGATTCAGTAACTATACCAGACGATATTCTTCCCGAACACTTTAATACAGCGCCGAATGATCAGCGATTATCCGGTTTTTTTAATGGTGATGAACCAATACAGATTACCAATATGCACCCACTATATCCAAGCATAAATTCAAAATTACCAGGGAAGCGGCTGCGTGTATTTGCTATTCAAGCAGAAGAAGATAAAGAAGTTCTTAATGAATTAAATATTCAATCTGATACTCTGTGGGTAATTCCTAACTTAGAATGTGGAATACTCCAATATCGAATAACAATAAAAATCAACAGCGACGATCTACAAGATATTAAGTTTCTTTTGATTCAACAAGAGGAAATCAATGGAGAAATAAGACCACTGGAATATTACGCTAACAATATCATAAAACGCTATAAAGAAGCCCCCTCCAATGCCGATTTATACTCCAAAATTCAGTTTACAATGGCAGCTGAAGATTTATCACCAAAAGAACCCAATAACCGAAACAATATATGTTCTCAATATAAAATCCAATTACCTCCACCTGAATTAAAATATGTACCACAGAATAATGCTAGTTTAAATGAAGACCCTGAGCTCAGCACAATGTTTATAGAAGTTCAAAAGGAAGTTAGTAAAATAATGGAGAAATTAAACCTTAATCATGAAAGTCTTGAATCATTTAAAAAACATCGGGAACAATCCGGACTTAATTCTTACCCATCGGGTGAAGAGGTAATTAATTACTTAAGAGAATCAGGAATTAAGTCCCCGGAGCTAGAAGTTTTAATAAATAAAGCCAATCAGCTACTAATGGAGATTGAAGAAGATATAACTGCTGAAAATGCCCCTCTGAATAATCATAAAGAACATGAAAACAATAAAACCAAATAATATGTCGCTATTGTTTAGAACTCAGTTGCTAAATAAACAAGATATTCTAACTATTGGTGCTTTTGCAACCTTCTCTTTTAACATGAATGAACCACGACTTCTAGAAGAACAACAATTATGGAAAATAGTAGAGCTAAACCTAGGAAAAGATGAGATTCTTGATTTAGGACTACCCAAACCTCGTGGTGAATATTTGATATATGGAAAAGCCTATTCTAGCAAGCCTGTTCAAGCTATGGCAATACATATAACCATAGATCAGCTATCCAAGTCATTAGTTGTAATCGGTAATCGCTACTGGACGCCCATAGGCGCAAGTAAGCCAGAATTTTTTACGGAACTAACAGTTGATTATACAAATGCATATGGAGGGGATGGATGTGCAGAAAACCCTGTAGGAAAAGGGTATAAGGCGCCAGAGGCTGGGAAATTTTATTTACCAAATATTGAGGATCCAAATAGCCCCATTACCAGAAAAGGTGATCAACCACACCCAGCAGGTTTTAATGCCTACCCAATCAATTGGCCACAAAGAATGCAATATATGGGGCAAATTGATAATAACTACTTACAGGAATGCTGGCCTGAATTCCCAAAAGGAACTGATCCGTTAATCTTCAATTCCGCACCGGAAGATCAGCAATTAAAAGGTTATTTTCAGGGTACAGAAAAATTTACTATAAAAAACATGCATCCGGTTAACTCTACACAAACATCAAAGCTACCAGGGGTGAGGGCAAGAATCTTCATCACCCAGAAAAACAGAAATAATGAAGAAGTATTTAAGGAGCTTCCGACAAAAGCAGAAACCCTTTGGTTATTTCCAAATCAGGAAGTAGGTACCTTACTTTTTCGTGCCAATATAAATGTGATTGATGAAGAATATAGTGATCTTTTACAACTATATGCAGTATGGGAATCAGTAGAGGAAGCCCCTCGTTCAGCTGAATTCTATTTACAGCAGCTACTTCTAAACGACCAAATAGAAAATGAAGCTGTCGCGGAACCTCCAATAGAAGAACCACCTATAGCAAAAGAATCAGCTCCAGTAGAAGAAACAGTAGCTGAAGAATATACTCTACCACAGAACCCAGAACTAGATAAAGCATTAAAAGACCTACAAGATATTCAGAAAAAACTCTCAGATCAACTAAAAGCACAGGGAGTTGATCCCGAACAGCAAACAGCAAAAATAATGTCAATGTCTGCCAACCCGCAAAGTAAAGAAATGAGTAGTGAGGAAGCATTGAAGGAATTGCAGCAAATCACACAAAATATAATGCAGAAAAATAATTTAACTCAGGCAGATTTGGATAAGGTAATTACGCAGTCAGCTGAGAGTAAACTCCCTCCCCTGTCAGATTTATTGAAGCAACTTGGTCCATTAGAGGGTAATGCTGCTGAGTTAGTAGAAAATTTGGTAAAACTGGATAAAATTTCACAAGATAACCAAGTAGCACAAGAACCAGAAATAGCTGAAGAAAGCCCTATAGATAATAACGGTATTGATGAAGCTACCATACCATTGCCAGTCCTAACTCCATTAACATTAACCACTAGCGATGTAATGACCAAATACAATCGCAATAAAGATTTAAGCAGTCTGGACTTAAGTAATTTTGATCTAAGCAGTTTAGATTTAAAAGGCGCTGACTTCAGTCGGTCAATTTTAAACAATGTGAATTTTCAAAATAGTAATCTTGACAATGTAGTTTTTAATAATTCCTTTCTAGACAGTGCAGATTTTAGTAATACCTCATTAAACGATGCTACTATCAATGATTCATATCTAGGTCGTGCTAATTTTCTAAATGCTAATTTAACTAGTGTTAAGATCACTAATTCAGATTTAAATAGCAGTAATTTTAATAAAAATATTTTATTAGGTGCTCAATTTACTGATGTTAACCTAGATCAAAGTAATCTGGAAAATATAGTGGCACAACAATCAAAATTTATTCGCTGTATAATATCAAACTGTAACCTATCTAACGCCAACTTTACGAAGGCAACTCTAACAGATTCTGATCTATCCCTTTCAATTTTGAACAACTCTAAATTTAATAATGCTAGTGCTACTGGGATTAAATTAGCTGGAGCTACTGGAGAATCAACTGACTTTAAGGATGCAAACCTTAGCTATTCGCGAGCAGATGAAACTACTTCCCTTTATAAAGCAAATTTTAAAAATACCAACCTAAATTTTGCCAGCTGGGAAGGCGCACAACTTGCAGAGTCTGATTTTAGTAATGCTATTTTTGATGAATCAAATTTTAGTAGTTCAAATTTTACCAAAGCAAAACTAGAACTAGCATCTGCCAAAAAAACAAATTTTACAAAAGCGGTGTTTGAACATGCAGACTTAAATAGAATCAACCTATTTAAGGGGTCATTACGGCGAAGCAATTTACTAGCAACTGATTTACGCTATTCAAATCTTTACGGCGTAGATTTTTACAAAGCTAGTATGGGGCAAACTGACTTAACTGGGGCAAACCTTGAACAGACCTTACTCTCTGCAATGGGCGTTAGCCCCAAAATAATTTAAATTATTAAGCATAAAAAAGATGCAGTTAAACTGCATCTTTTTTATTTACTATTTTTTATCTAATTTACCAACTAGTGATAAAGTAAATGAAGCACCCATATATTTAAAATGAGGCTGTACTAGCAAATTAACCTTATACCAACCAGGATCTCCCTCTACATCAGCTATAGTTATTTGTGCTTTACGTAATGGTCGACGGCTTCTCACGCCTGGAGAGACGTTTTCCTGATCAGCAACGTATTGGCGAATCCAGTTATTAAGCTCATTTTCAATATCATCACGAGTTTTCCAAGTACCAATATTCTCACGCTGAATAACTTTGATATAGTGAGCAAGCCTACTAACAATGAATGTATATGGCAATTGAGTACCAAGCTTATAATTTGCCTCAGCTTGCTTTCCTTCAGGTGTATCACCAAATATCTTCGGTTTCTGCACTGAATTTGCCGAGAAAAATGCAGCATTATCACTACCTTTACGCATGGTCAGGGCAATAAACCCTTCCTCAGCAAGCTCAAACTCACGCCGCTCCGAAATCAAAATCTCAGTAGGGATTTTAGTTTGCAATTCGCCCATTGCTTCGTACTGATAGATTGGCATATCTTCTACCGCACCGCCGCCTTGTGGACCAATGATATTCGCACACCAGCGATATTTAGCAAAACTGTCAGTAACTCGAGTAGCAAATGCAAAAGCTGCATTACCCCACAGAAATTTTTTATTACTATCAAGCACTGTCTCTTTATAATTAAAGCTCTTAACTGGAACAGTATCCTGACCATATGGCAAACGCAATAAAAAGTGCGGTAATGCCAAGCCAACATTACGTGCATCTTCACTTTCACGAAACGACTGCCATTTGATATACTGAGGCATTTCAAAAATTGATTTAAGATCTTTCAAATTTGGCAGTTTTGAGAAATCCTCCAACCCAAAAAACTCAGGCCCCGCAGCAGCAATAAATGGTGCATGAGACATGGTTGCAACACTAGCAATTGACTGTAGAAGCTTAATATCTTGACTTCCAGGGATAAATTCATAGTTGCCCAAAATTAAACCATATGGACGACCACCAAATTGACCATATTCGCTGGTATAAATGGTTTTATACAAACCAGACTTGTTAATTTCTGGAGCATCTTCAAAATCGTCAAGCAAATCCTGTTTGGATACATTAACTAACTCAATCCGTACATTTTCGCGAAAATCAGTTTTATCAACTAGATATTTTAATGATCGCCATGCTGATTCAAGTTTTTGAAAATGTTCATGATGGAGAATCTCATCCATCTGCATACTAATTTTCTGATCAAGATGGGCAATCATTTCATCTACCAAACCTTGGGTCACTTTAGTTGCTGCATTTTCAGGTTTAAGTAACTCATCGAGAAACGCCTGTAACCCTTGCTTGGTCGCGGCATAACCTTCATCAACTGGCTTTAGTCTGGTCGCTAAAACTATTTCATCAATTAACGACTGAGACTCAGCATTCTGGGCTGCTGCACCGCCTTCAACTTGCTTTTCTGCATCACTCATTCACTACTCCTTAGTCATGCTTCAATATTTAATTCTTTTAATAAGCGCTCACGAGCACCATCATCTTTAATAATATCCTGAATTTTTTTACGGAATTCTGGAACATTTCCAAGTGGACCCTTCAATGCTTTTAATGCCTCACGCAATTCTTTCATTTGGGCTAATTCAGGAACTTGTTGCATAATTGAATCTGGGTTAAAATCTTTCATCTGTTCAAATCGCAAATTAACAGCTAGTTCTGCATCTGGTTCCGAAGACAGTTTATTGGCTACACTTAAAGTTGCCTTAACATTAGATGCTTTTAATACTTCATCAAAATTATCTTTATCAATATTAACTGGCTTACGGTTTTCCAACGGACGATTATCAACATCACCAGTAAAATCACCAAGCACCAATAACTTCAATGATAATTCAATGTCTTCCTTAGCATCGCCCGTATGTGGACGATATACAATATTCACCCGTTCTTTGGGTGCAATTGAGGATTCTTTAGCCATTATTTAGTTCCTTTAAAATTAGCATCTAATATACTTTAATTGTTAGCAATATATGTCAAGTATTTTAACATTTACCATAAATCAATTGTAAAAACTTTGATTCCCTCTACGTAAATATTAAATCCTCTACATCTTTCCTCAAAGTATTAATAGTTGTATTTAGTGTCGCATTTTCTGTTTGTAACGCTTGGATGTCCAATTGTAACTGATTTATTTGTGCAGTATACTGTGTTGCTGCTTGAGTTGCAGTTTGTTGTGCCAGTTGTATTGCGGAATTTAATCCAGGAATTGCACTTGCCATAACAGTTAAAACCCCACCAATAGATATCTGATTACTGCTTATCTGAACCCCACCAAGAGTAATACCATTCGCATTAAAAGTTGCATTATTAACACCCGTCCCAACTACAACAGAGTTAGGTGTTACAGTTACAGCCCCGGTTTGCCCACCTCCAGTGGCACTCAAGGCGGCTTGATTATTCTGTAGATTTAAAGCGGAATTTGTAGCCGCATTTCCAACCTGCAACAAGGTATTTTGAGCTGGACGCATAATTTTAGTTGCAGTATTATCCATCGTAATTACACCATTGGAAACCCCAGTACTATTATTAAATAGTGAAACAGTCCCCCCATTTGTACTATTATTTAATGCAATCGTAGGAGTAACTCCATTATTTTTAGTTTTTATTAAGATCCTTTTCTGCCCAAGATAGATATTGCTGAAATTACTGTTTGCTACCGTAGAACTGGTATTTAGTTCTATTACTGGAAAAGTATTTGCTGGACTTGTAATCCCAATATCTGCCGTATAGCTATTACTATTTGTAGCAGTAGCTTTAAAGCCATTACTATCTAAAGTTAATTTAGCAACTGGGGCCACCTGAATCTGGTTAAAGAGATATTTAGTTGTTAGCATTTGAACTACCATAGTAAAAACTGCAGTTATTCCTATCTCAAGACCGCTCCAGCTTGATGAATATCCTGTAGCATAACCATTTGCTCCTGTTGATGAGCTAACAGTAAATGGTGGATTCATCAAACCATAGATTGACCCACCAATTGTAGCAGCTAAGGAAGCTGCAGTTGCTAATAAAGCAATACCGATCTCTTTTTTACGGGAAATTCTTGCCACATTACCTGCATTACCAGCCAGAGTCCCACCTTGAATAAGATATGTCCCCGTCGCAGAATTTGTTGTATTCTCCGCAGTTTCTGTCTTGTCGTCTGCATAAATTTTCTTGGCCTTGCTTGCGCTAAAGGAAATTGTTGTTGATGCATTAAAGCTAACAGTCGTCCCTAGGTTAAATGAAGTGGTAGGTCCTATTGCCAAACTCGCTGTAGCACCTGCTGTTACTTTAGTTGTAGTTCCAGCTGCCATTGAAATAGTATCTCCAATAGCTAATGTTGCATTACTATTTGAAGAGCTAACAGTTAATCCAGGACCTTTATTTGAAAGTAGATAACCAGCCATAATAATATCCTCCTTAAAGTTTAGTAATTACTTGTAATAATGCCATGAGTCATTAGCACATAGCCCTACAGCACAGTTACCTTGTGTGTCATCCATTACAAAAACATTACCAGATTTACTAATAATGGCTCCTCCCAAATAGGCATTTTGATCAACAACAAAATTACTATTTATTGAATTAAATACTGCACTCATAATTACTGGTAAATCAGGGTCGCCATTTCGGAATGATAAAGCTACCTCTGTTCCTTTATGTAATGGAAAATTAAGTCCATAACCATTACCGGCATATGGGGTTGCCATTCTAATCCAGATTGAACCTTTACCATCAGCTTTAGCGGTCTTAAGAAATGGAAGCCTAACTTTATAGCGCCCAGTACTATCAAGCTGTGGGTATTGGCTATCTTGTTCACCATCAACTAGTGCATTCATGATACCATAAATTTTCGGCAAAGGAGTAATCCGTTTTGGACGAAACTGAATTTTGGCTGGTAATAATACTAGTGTGTTCTCATAAAAACGCAAATTATCTTTCTGATTTTGCATTCCAGCCAATTGCTGCTGTCCTTTATGAATTACTTCCACTACTAAATATTCACCATTGTATTCATCATATTTTGTATCATCCAGCTTTATTTTCATTCCCGCATGAATCGGAACCGCAGTACTTTTCGCATAACAAAATTGGCTATGTGAATATAGTTCCTGTGCGCGAATTGTAGCTAAAAATTGACCATCCCCCTGATTCTCTTGGCTAATAAAATTTTCGCCATAGATAACCTCTTCGCCAAAAAGACTTTTATCCTCAGTGCCATCAGCACTAACAAAAGCAGAACAAGAAATTACCCCTTGATCACCAAGATTAGCTTTTTCATAACCATAATTAAGAATAGTTACTTGTTTGGGAACACTAACCATCTTTTTTTCGAAAGCATGAATTGAATTCGGATCCGGAGCAGAAGTTTGCTCACTTAAAAAACGAAACCGCAATGACTCCTGCCGTGAAATAAAATCTTCTTTCCGGTCAGTGATAACTACTTGCTCACCACTTTCCGTTTGTTTAAAGTAATAATAAACGCCATCTCGCTCCATCAGCCGATTAATAAAGTTATAATCACTTTCTTCGTACTGACAGATAAAAGCATAGCGATTATAGCAATCTGAACTTGGTTGATATTTTTTATCAGATGAATTAAAAGAAAGCTTACGCTCTTCCTGTGAGAAGCCCTGCTCGTTAAAAACATTATTTAGTATATCCCCCAAACCATTGCCTATATATACATCTGATTTTTTTGAATACCTTAATTTGGCTAGTTTTGGGGCTAGAATAACCCGATAATAGTAGTAATCTTTAATCTTGACTAGGCTACTAAATCCTATTATTATTCCATTATATACTGATTGTTGATTAGTAACCGAAAAATCATGCATATTCTCCATTTGGATGGTTAAACTTGCTTTTCTTCCTAATGGATTAGTGTTTTTTAGTAACTCACTTGAACGAAGATTGATAACAAACTCATAATGCTGTGATAAAGCTTCCTTACCATCAAGTTCTACCACATCAAAATCTATTTTGTTTTTATCTGTTTCTTCCCATTTTATTTTAAAATGAAATACATTGGCCATTGTCATCTCCTAAACCAATAAACCATACTATAAGAATCTGCCAAATTATCTACATACTTTATATATCTATGTTTTTATTTATTATTTTAGATATAAATGCAATACCCTCACTTACCCTCATTCAGTTGTCTAGTCATACATATTTTTGTAATAGAGTTAATACTTTATTACAAATTGACTAGCCAAGTCAATCCTGTTTTGCTTTTTTTGCCTTAGCTTTAGTTTTTTCTTTTACTTCACTCTCGATATTTTTTATTTCTTCATCAAATTTAAAAATAAATTCACCAGACTCCATAATATCTATAAACACCTTCTCTGGCATTTTTCCACTACCAGCATGAGTAATTATTGTTTTTGAAAGTTTGGGTAAAACATTACCATTTAATATGAAATCAATATTCCTCGCACCACTTTCCACTTCTACGCAACGACTAACGATGGCTTCTACCACAGCCTTGGAATAAGTAAGCACCATTTTATTATTTGCAAATAAGGTATTTTGAATATTCTTTAACTTTTGCTCAACAATCCCATACATAGCATCACTGCCAAGACTAAAGAAAGGAACAACTGTCATTCTAGCCAGCAATGCAGGTTTAAAATATGCACTCAAGATCGGATTTATCGCACTAATAATATTGGCAACCGGAATTTCACTAGCCCCATCACCACTAGTCATCTCCTGAATAACATCTGATGCCAGATTACTAGTTAAGATAATAATGGTATTTTTAAAATTGATTTCTTTGCCTTCACCATCATTAACGATACCTTTATCAAATACCTGATAAAATACGTTTAATACATCCAAATGAGCCTTTTCTGCTTCATCAAGTAATACCACAGAATATGGACGTTGTCTAACTGCTTCTGTTAGCATCCCACCCTCACCATAACCGACATATCCAGGAGGGGAGCCAAGTAATCTACTAGCTGTATGACTCTCCTGAAATTCGCTCATGTTTATAGTAACAATATTCTTGCGATTACCAAAAATCAAATCAGCTAAAGCTTGACTACATTCAGTTTTACCCGTACCACTTGGACCAACAAATAAAAATACACTTATTGGCTGCTGAGTATTCTTCAGCCCAGACTTGGCAGCACGAATAGAATCAGCAACTAAATGAAGCGCATGATTTTGACCCCGGATAGATTCAGCAAGCCTACTCTCCAAGTCAATAAGAATACCACTCTCATCACGCTGCATTTTACCCAAAGGCACACCAGTCCAATCTGAAACAACCTCAGCTACGACATCCTGATCAACATCAATCCTTAATAAAGCATCCGGATTTTGATTACGTTTTAGTTCAGATTCGGCTTCATTTAGTTTTTCACCTAACTCCCTAGCTCTATCTGCATTTTCTTTATTGGCAAATAACTCTTTCCGTAAATCAAGTACTTCTTCTACTAACTTCTTCTCTTTCATCCAGCGCTCATAAAGCTCGTGTGCTTCGGCTTCAAGTAGACTTTTCTCAATTGCTAGTTTGGTATATTTTTCTTCATCAATGGTAATCCGATTTAAACGATCTCGTTCCAGAGCATTCAAAGTACGGTTTATAGCAAGAATCTCCCGTTCTTTATTATCAAGGATGCCCGGCTTAGCAGAAAGATTTATCTTTATTCTCGAGCAACTAGTATCAAGAAGATCAATCGCTTTATCCGGTAAAAACCGATCGGTTATATAGCGGTCAGATAGAATAACTGCAGCTTCCACTGCTGCATCGCGAATTGTTACCTGATGTTCTTTTTCATAATGCTCTTTTATTCCCCGTAAAATTAGCGTAGCATCAGAAAGCGAAGGTTCATCAAGCTTCACTAGCTGAAACCTTCTTACCAACGCAGGATCTTTCTCAAAATACTTCTTGTATTCTTTCCAAGTGGTTGCGGCAATAGTTCTCAACTCCCCACGCGCCAAAGATGGCTTTAATAAATTAGCAGCATCATTCCCACCAGCAGCGCCACCTGCCCCGATAAGCATATGAGCTTCATCAATAAATAAAATAGTTTTTTGCGCGCTAGACTTTATTTCATTAATCACACCACGCAAACGTTTTTCAAATTCGCCCTTTACGCCAGCTCCAGCTTCCAAAGCCCCCATATCTAAACCAAGAATCCGCATGTCTTTTAATAAATCAGGAACATCATTATTTATTACTCGTAATGCTAACCCTTCGACAATAGAGGTTTTACCAACCCCAGGTTCTCCAACACATATAGGGTTATTTTTCCGTCTGCGCCCCAAAATCTCAACTATCAAACGCAATTCTTCATCCCGCCCAAAGACCGGGTCAATTTTGCCATCTTTAGCAAGTTCGGTAAAGTCAGTACAAAACTGTTTAACAAAGCCAGTTGTACCATTTACTTGCTGAACCCCATCCATTGGATTTGATGAGCTCCCAGCATCATCTACTGTCGAATGCTCTTTTGAGGCTCGAGTATAATCAGCAAATGACTTCAGTAAAGCATCGCGATCTATTTCTTTTAACAAATCAGCGTAATAACCAGATGAATACAACACAAGCTTAGTTAAGTAAGCAATTAAAATAGCTCCACTACGAATTTTGCGCTCAGAAAGGTCAATGGAGGTAATTAGCCAAGAGTCCTGAATTAAATCTAACAGTTGTGGCGAAAAAACGGGCTTGGAAGAATTACCAGACTTATACTCTTCAAGTGCCTGTAAAAGCAACTTTTGGACTTTTACATGCTCTAGACCACTTTCTTTTAATATTACCGAGCAATCACTGTCCATATCTTCAAGTAGTTTATATAAGAAATGCTCAATTGTAATCTCATAATGAGTTCGTGAAACACACATTCCGATCGCATTTTGCAGTGCCATACTACTGCAATCATTTAACTTCATCAACAAGGCTTTGATATCGCTAGCGATCATATATATGCTCCTAAATAATAGCGAGTGTTATAGTTGAATGTTTAGCCAATTATATCATAAGTAGTTTGACAGTCAACCCAGATTTAAACACTGGTTTTCAAAGAAAATATATGAAACCTTTATGGCAGCAATCTTATTAATACCATATATTAATTTCTTGTCCAAATTGGCTAACTAAAAAGCTTGCAATACAATTTTCTTTATGATATTATTTTGCCATACCAAAATAATAAGTATATTTTACTTAACAAAGTAAAATGTTATAACAGGTATAAAAGTTAGTTCAGATAGCTCAATAACTAACTATCTGAGCTTTTCAATACTAAAAAATTCTTAATAAACTAGGAGATGAAAATGGCTATTACAATATACGCAACTATTCAAGGTTCAAGTCAGGGAGCTATCCAGGGCGATGTTAAACAGCAAGGTCGTGAAAATACCATTTTAGGTTACGCACTTGATCATGATGTTGAAATCCCTCGTGACACGCATACTGGTTTGGCTGTTGGTCAACGGATTCATAATCCTGTAGTACTAACCACTGAAATTGGAAAGCATACGCCGAAAATTTTCCAAGCATGTTCTACTGGTGAACCATTAGATGTAACCCTTGATTTTTATCGTATTAATGATAAAGGTCTTGAAGAAAAATATTACACTGTTAAGTTAACAAAGGCAATCGTAGTAAACTCTCGTGAATGGTTTCCAGAGACTTTTATTGCTGATAATAAACCGTACAAACATATGCAGACAATTTCAATGTCGTATGAGAAAATTTCATGGATAGACAATATAAATAGTACGGAAGCAGAAGATGCATGGAATGCACCTAAATTAGCATAATCCAAGTATTTGTGGTTTATAATATGGCATTGGTTTTAATCAATGCCATTTTTATTTGAAGTACTATAAATGACAACTCGCACTTTATTTGAAACTTTCCGTTATATTGAGAAAACTCTTGATAAACAGGATAATAATAGCTCTGCATATATTGACTCGATTTTGGAACATCTGCGAAATATTTTAAATACCAGACGAGGAAGTGTATTAATTGCAGATAATTATGGCATGCCAGATTTAACTAACTTTCCGGGGGAAAACCTTGCTGAAGCTGTTCAGGAACTAGAAAAGATGATGCGAATCACTATCGAGCGTTATGAACCCAGATTACGCAATATTAAAATTAGTTATAACCCTGACACAAGTGATGCTCTCACACTAAAGTTTGGCTTATCAGCAGAACTAATTGTTGATAATGGTGGGCGCCAGCACCCAATTTTTTTTGAAACAGTAATAACGTCTGATGGCATGGTGAAAGTTGAAAGGTAAAAAAGCTTATGTTTAATAAATACTATGAGAATGAGCTACATAAGCTACGAGAAGCAGCTACTGAATTTGCAAGAGAACATCCAGTAACAGCACCACTATTAATGGGACCAAGTATGGATCCCGGAGCTGAACGGATGCTTGAAGGCGTTGCCTTTTTAAGTGGTCTATTAAATCAAAAACTAGATAATGAATTTCAGAAATTCATTAAAGAAACCATCGAGTTAATTTACCCACAATTCGTAAGACCTATTCCGGCAACATCAATTGTATTATTTGAGCCCAAAGCAGGGCAAACTGAACCAGTAACTGTAAAAGCTAAAACAACACTTGCAGCGAACAAAGTTGATGGCACATCATGTCAGTTCCAAACTTCTTTTGATCTTGAAGTTCACCCACTAAAAATCATCTCTGCAAAACTGGAGCGGGTAACAGAAGAGGTCTCCCATCTAGATGTATATTTTGAATTACAAGGTACTACATTGGAAAGCTGGAATATTCAACAGGGATTATATCTTTTTCTTGGTGGAACTTATACCCGGGCAGCAAATATTTATATGCTTCTGTATAATAACTTAAAAAAGATTATTATAAAATCTGAAGATGGGAGACAGTTTATCCTAAAACCAGAGCAGCTAGAAGCAATTGGGATGGATATAGATAATCAGCTTCTTGATTATCCAGTACAATCATTCTCCGCCTTTCGCTTATTACAGGAATATTTTATTTTACCTTACAAATTCTTCTTTATGAAGCTTACCGGGTTTGATAAATGGCTGGATCGAGGAAAATCAGATAAATTTTCAATTACTTTTGAATTGCATGACATTCCAGAAAATGACCTACAGGTAAATAAGGATACTTTCATTTTAAATGCAGTTCCGGTAATAAATCTGTTTTCGTACGAAATGGATCCAATTACTCTCAATCACCAAATAGAAAAAACTTTATTGCGTCCAAACCCCCACTATCCAACTCATTATCAGGTATATGAAGTCCAAAGTGTAGTTGCATATACCGAAGGGGTTAATGATAAAAAAGAATACCTTCCAATTAACAGTTTTGTTGGACATAAAAGCTCTAACAGCCCTGTATATCAGCTACTTCGAGAACGCTCAATAATAAACAACCATCCAGAAGTATATTTATTTTTCCCATATCAGGAAGACGCTACCAAAATAAATGAAGAGACTCTTGTGGTTACTGTAAAATCCACTAATGGCAGGCTACCCGAAAAATTAAGAATAGGCGATATTTGCGTTCCAACTTTTAATTCCCCTGAAAGCCTTAATTTTCGGAATATTTTACAACCGACATATTCGATAGAACCACCAACCGACTCAATGAATTTCTGGCGGTTTATTTCATACTTATCACTGAATTTTCTGTCATTAACACAATTAGATAATCTTAAAGCCATGTTAAAACTATTTCTATCGAGTGAAGATCAGGATAAACCCAGACTTACAGCCAATCAGAAGAGAATTACAGGAATAAGTAGTATCAAGGCAGCTCCAATTGACAGGGTACATAAAGGACGTATAGTTCGGGGACACAAGATAGAAATGGAAGTATATGCAGATCAGTTTGCAGGACTTGGCGATGTATATTTATTTGGAAGTGTATTAAATAGTTTCTTCACGATCTATGCAAGTATTAATACTTTTATCCAATTTAATCTTAAAGAACTTAACTCGGGAGTAAGTTTTAAATGGCCAGTGAAAATAGGCAATCGAACATTAATATAAAAGAGCTACTATTAACCTCTGGCAATAAGTTTTCCTTCGTTCAGGCTAATAGGCTACTAAACCTATTAACTAAAGAAGAAAAAACTTCCTTACAGGAACAACTCCGTATTCGCCCTGAGTTATCACTTGAATTCCCAGGCTCAGATGTTGCCAGCATTGAAGAAGTTGCGACAGAAAATGGCAGCCGTTATTTGCTAACTGCTACTTTTCTTGGACTTTATGGGGTATCTTCTCCGCTGCCAACATTCTATACTGAGAATCTATTTCATGAAGCGGCAGAAGACAATTCATTAAATAGAGAATTTATCGACATTTTTAACAATCACCTTTATCATTCTTTTTTCAAAATATGGCGGACTCATCGACTTGGCTATAAGCTTTTTGAAGAAAAAGATAACAGTTATATGTTTTTCTTATATAGCTTTGGTGGACTTACCAATGAAAATGTAAGAAATAATATTTCTTCAGAATATAATCCGCTGCGCTACCTTGGAATATTAGGGCACTTCCCCAGATCTGCGTATGGCTTGAAAACTCTACTTAGTGACCTACTAAACTTAAGCACAATCAAAATCATTGAATGCCAAGATAGTTTATTACCAATCCCTAAAGATCAGCAGTTTAGCTTAGGAATTAATAACTGTCAACTAGGCGAAACTAGCCACCTGGGCAAAGAGATAATCTCCACTAATAATGCATTTACAATTCAGATTGGACCAATTTCTTATGATGACTACTCCCAGTTATTACCTAACTCTAAAAAATTTAAACTACTTCATCAATCGGTTAGTTTATATATTGATCAACCATTAATTTGGGATGTAGAATTATCAATTCTAGGAGAAGAAGTCCCTGGAATAACTCTTGGAAAAATAAATGGTGCACAACTGGGATATGATAGCTGGCTTTTAGATAAGAAAGCTTCAAGAAAGGCTGTTTATAATGTCAGATTTGATTATATTGAATAATATTCCAACGGTTTTACTAACTCTTAGAGACATCAAAACCGTTGGTTAAATGAATAATTAAAACTACCTAGTCATTGCATTAAAGAAATCACCATTATTCTTGGTTTCCCTGATTTTCTCAAGAACAAAACTACTCGCTTCAATCGGTTGTTTCTCAGACAAGAACTTCCGCAACACCCATAACTTTTGTAACTGATCCTTACTTAATAGTAACTCTTCACGACGAGTTCCGGACCGTAAGATATCAATTGCCGGATAAACTCGGCGTTCTGCCAAAGTACGATCCATATGTAATTCCATATTTCCGGTACCTTTAAACTCTTCATAAATCACGTCATCCATGCGCGAACCAGTATCAACTAACGCTGTAGCTATGATCGTCAGTGAACCACCCTCTTCTATATTCCGTGCAGCCCCAAAGAAACGTTTTGGTCGATGTAAGGCATTAGCATCAACACCACCAGTTAAAATTTTCCCCGAAGCAGGCGCAACCGTATTATAAGCACGCGCAAGACGCGTAATTGAATCAAGCAAAATTACCACATCTTTCTTACTCTCAACCAAGCGTTTAGCCTTTTCCATAACCATCTCCGCAACCTGTACATGGCGCGCAGCTGGTTCATCAAATGTTGAGGCAACAACTTCACCTTTTACCGAGCGTTGCATCTCAGTAACCTCTTCCGGGCGCTCATCAATCAATAATACAATCAGAACAACTTCAGGATGATTAGCTGTAATAGAATGAGCAATATGTTGAAGCATAACTGTTTTACCAGTCTTAGGTGGTGCAACCAGTAAACCACGCTGTCCTTTACCGATTGGAGAGAACAAATCAATTACTCTTCCTGTATAATTCTCTTCACCCTTAATATCTCGCTCAAGGTGTATCTGCTGATCTGGAAATAATGGAGTTAAATTTTCAAATAATATCTTATGTTTATTTGCCTCAGGTGGATTGCCATTAACTGTATCAACTCTTACCAAGGCAAAATACTTTTCACCTTCTTTTGGCATCCTAATTTCACCTTCAACGGTATCACCAGTTTGCAAATTAAAACGACGAATCTGACTTGGACTGATGTATATATCATCATGACTGGCTAGATATGAAGTATCTGGCGAGCGTAGAAAGCCAAAACCATCAGGCAAAACCTCAAGTACCCCACCACCGGATATATTCTCACCCTGTTCGGCAACTTTACGCAAAATAGCAAAAATCAGATCATGCTTACGCAGTCTGCTCGCCCCCTCAATATTATAACCAGCAGCCATTTCAACAAGCTGCGATACGTGAATATCTTTTATTTCTGATAAATGCATGTTTTTATAACACCTAAAAACCTGTTACTGTTAGTTTTAATTTCCTGCCAGACAATGAATTTTGAATTTTTGAGAATTTTTGTGGTATTTGGAATTACTCGATTTGATTGAAAGATAAATAGTTGCCTTATTCGGCAACTATTTATAATAACTAGATATTGCTGTCAATAAATGCAGCCAGCTGACCTTTAGGTAAAGCACCAACCTTAGTTTCTACAACTTGACCATTTTTAAATAGCAATAATGTAGGAATTCCGCGCACTCCATAAGTTGCAGCAGAAACACTATTTTCATCCACATTAACTTTAACAATTTTCAAACGCCCAGCGTATTCTTTAGATAAATCATCCAGAATTGGCGCAACCATACGGCATGGACCACACCACTCAGCCCAGAAATCGACTAAAACAGGTACTTCTGACTTTAAAACATCAGCTTCAAATGAAGCATCTGTAGCATATACAACATTACTCATAATTTTTAAAAACCTTAAAAAACCTTCGCCATTATTATAGCACAATAAAAATATATTACTATAAATCTTAAATAAGTTTATTTTTTAGGGCACATTATATGTACCCACACAATAATACTTACTGATCTAAGTCTAGTGCTGTACCATTATCATTAATTTGTGGTAGTTGGTGACCATGTTTAGCACGATGATAAGACAACCCGGTTCCGGCAGGAATCAGACGTCCCATAATCACATTTTCTTTTAATCCACGTAGGTAATCAACGCGTCCAGATACAGCAGATTCAGTCAGAACTCGAGTAGTTTCCTGGAATGATGCCGCAGAAATAAACGAATCAGTATTTAATGAGGCACGAGTAATACCCAAAAGAATATTTTTAAACTCCACAGGTTCTTTACCCGCAGCAATTAGGCGATCATTTTCATCAAGAATTGCTGAACGCTCAGCCTGTTCACCCTCAAGGAAAATTGCACTATCACCAGGATTTACAATCACTACACGACGTAGCATCTGACGTACAACCACCTCAATATGTTTATCACTGATTTTTACACCCTGCAAGCGGTAAACTTCCTGTACCTCATGTGCGATATATTTAGATAATTCTTCAATACCCTTCATTTCTAGTAACTCATGTGGATCAACTGGACCATCAACAATCATCTGTCCACGTTCCACATACTCACCATCATTAACTAGGATATGCTTATCTTTTGGAATTGCTAAATCAACTTCTTCACCACTTACAGCAAGAATTTTGATTTTATGTTTACCTTTAGTTTCTTTTTGGAAGGTAATTGTTCCAGATAAAGGAGCTAACATTCCCGCATCTTTAGGTATCCGCGCTTCAAATAACTCAGCAACACGTGGCAGACCACCAGTAATATCACGAGTCTTCATTGATTCTTGTGGTTTTTTCGCTATAATATCACCAGCATTTACATTCTGATTATCACGAACCGCAATAATATCACCAATCTGGAAAGAAATAATAACTGGCGCATCGGTTCCAAATATTTTAACCTCACGACCAGCTTCATCAAATAGACGCGCTACTGGACGCAAGTTTTTATCTTTAGATTTAGCACCTTTAACTTTAGCCGGATCAATTACTTTAAGCGCAGTTAAACCTGTTACGTCATCAGTTTCTTTAACTACTGTCAAGCCTTCTTCAACATTCTCAAGAACAATTGTACCAGAATGTTCAGAAATTACTGGGCGTGAATGTGGATCCCAACTAGCAAGCTTTTTACCAGCATCAACTTTTTCACCATCAGCAACGGCAAGTATTGAGCCATAAGGAATTTTATGTTGTTCACGTTCGCGGTTATGTTGATCCAAAATCACCAATTCAGCTGAACGCGAAACAATAACTTTTTCGCCAGATGGTTTAGTTACATAACGTAAATCTTTATAACCAACAATACCTGATGATTTAGCTTCAACCTGACTCACAGCAGCAGCGCGCGAAGCCGCACCCCCGATGTGGAATGTACGCATCGTTAACTGAGTTCCCGGCTCACCAATTGATTGAGCAGCAATAATACCAACTGCTTCACCCTGATTAACCTGATAACCACGAGCTAGATCGCGACCGTAACATTTAGCACATAAACCATAGCGAGTATCACAAGTTAATGGTGTACGAACTTTAATTTCATCAATATTAGTTTGCTCAATTCGTTCTACCAATCCTTCATCAAGAAGAGTCCCAGCCGCAGCAATTACTTTATTTGTATCATGATCAATAACATCTTCAGCAACAACGCGTCCAAGGATACGATCACGCAATGATTCAATTACATCACCACCCTGAATGATAGAGCGCATTACTACACCATTGGTTGTACCGCAATCATCTTCAACGATTACCAAATCTTGGGTAACATCCACCAAACGACGCGTCAGGTAACCCGAGTTTGCTGTTTTAAGTGCGGTATCCGATAATCCTTTACGTGCACCATGGGTTGAGATGAAGTACTGCGATACCGTCAATCCCTCACGGAAGTTTGCTGTAATCGGAGTTTCCATAATCTCACCCGATGGTTTAGCCATCAAACCACGCATTCCTGATAGCTGTTTAATCTGAGCAATCGATCCCCGCGCACCAGAATCCGCCATCATAAAGATTGAATTAAATGAATCTTGATCTACAAGAGTACCATCTTTATCAGTTACTTTTTCTTTAGATAATTCACTCATCAGAGTCTTGGCAATATCCTCACCACAACGACCCCAAATATCAATTACTTTATTATAACGTTCACCCTGTGTAACCAGACCTTCGTTATACTGCTGTAAAATCGCATCAACTTCAGATTGAGCTTTGGCAACTTTATCATATTTTGAATTTGGTACATGCATATCATTAACACATACAGAGATTCCACCAATTGTTGAATAACGGAAACCCATATACATCAAATGATCGGCTAAAATCACTGTATCTTTAATCCCACACTTACGGAATGATACGTTGATTAATTTAGCAACTTCTTTTTTCTTCAATGCTTTATTGATTAATTCAAAATCTAGCCCCTGTGGCATAATTTGAGAAAGAATAGCGCGACCAACTGTAGTCTTACGACGAACAGAATGGCTAACCATATCGCCATTACCATCACGATGCCATTCTTCTAAACGCACTTCAACTAAAGCATGTAGTCCAACTTGACCGGTTTGATAAGCACGTTCAAGCTCTTTAAGATTGGCAAATATTGTGCCTTCACCTTTATCATTAACTTTTTCACGAGTCATATAATAAAGTCCAAGAATAATATCTTGAGATGGAACAATGATTGGTTCACCATGAGCTGGTGATAATACGTTATTCGATGCCAACATCAAAGTGCGCGCTTCCATCTGCGCCTCAAGGCTCAATGGTACGTGTACCGCCATCTGATCCCCATCAAAATCGGCATTGAATGCTGCACAAACCAGTGGATGTAATTGAATAGCTTTACCTTCAATCAATACTGGTTCAAAAGCCTGAATACCAAGACGGTGAAGTGTCGGTGCACGGTTTAATAATACTGGATGTTCACGGATTACATCTTCAAGGATATCCCAGACCTGTGGATGCTCCTGCTCAACCATTCGTTTCGCATATTTAATTGAAGAAGCATAACCTAAAATTTGTAACTTATGATAAACAAAAGGCTTGAAAAGCTCTAATGCCATAATTTTTGGCAACCCGCACTGATACAAACGCAGATTAGGACCAACCGTAATTACCGAACGACCAGAATAATCAACACGTTTACCCAATAGATTTTGACGGAAACGACCTGATTTACCCTTAATCATCTCAGCAAGTGATTTTAATGGGCGTTTATTCGCACCAGTAATCACCTTACCGCGCTTACCATTATCAAATAATGAATCCACAGCTTCTTGTAACATACGGCGCTCATTACGGAGGATAATTTCTGGCGCACGTAGCTGGATCAATTTGCGTAACCGATTGTTTCGGTTAATTACACGGCGATATAAATCATTTAAATCAGAAGTAGCAAAGCGTCCACCATCAAGAGCAACTAATGGACGTAATTCCGGTGGTAATACTGGAACACAATCCATAATCATCCACTCAGGTTTCATTTCTGAACGCTTGAATCCTTCTAGTACTTTCAGGCGTTTAGCCAATTTTTTCAAATTAGTTTCTGATTTGGTAGTAGCCATTTCTTCACGAATTGTACCAATCTCAGTTTCTAAATCAATTGACTGAAGCATTCTACGTACTGCCTCGGCACCGATTCCGACATCTAATTTGTCATCATCGTTATTTTCGATAAGAAAATTATACTGTTCAGGAGATAGAATATCTCCTTTTCTAATTGGAGTTTTGCCATCTTTAGGATGTAGCGGAGGTTCAACACGATCAAGGACTTCAATAACTGCATATGCTTCAAAATATAAAACGTGTTCAATATCACGTAATGGCATATCAAGTACCATCCCCATTCTAGATGGTAATGATTTTAAGAACCAGATATGTGCAACCGGAGAAGCTAATTCAATATGCCCCATGCGTTCACGACGCACTTTAGATAAAGTTACTTCAACACCACACTTCTCACAGATTACTCCGCGATGTTTAATCCGTTTATATTTTCCACATAAACATTCATAATCTTTAACTGGTCCAAAAATTCGTGCACAAAACAAGCCATCCCGCTCAGGACGTAAAGTACGATAATTAATCGTCTCCGGCTTTTTAATTTCACCATATGACCACGAACGAATTTTTTCCGGGGAGGCTAAGCCAATACGGATACGACCATAATGTTCATTACTATCTTTATTATTAAGAAAGAGATTGTTAAACTCCAACATTACGCTACTCCAAAAATTTTGCCGCTACTGCAATGAAAACTTCATTGCCTATTTTATTTGATGATTCATGTCTAAACTGCCAAATTAATTTGTAAGAGCGAGAAGTAAGGCGACGCCGTATACAATTAATACACAAGAAGCCTTACGCCAAAGCTATTACAAAATTAGTTGCGCAGTTTATTCTTCGAGTTCCATATCGAGTGCCAACGCTCTCACCTCGCGAGTCAATACTCTAAAGGCTTCTGGAATCTGTGCAGAAATCTTATGCTCACCCTCAAGAAGACGTTCATACATTTCGGTACGACCTTCAACGTCATCTGATTTAACAGTTAACATTTCCTGAAGAATATATGCAGCACCGTATGCTTCAAGTGCCCACACCTCCATCTCACCGAAACGTTGTCCACCAAATTGAGCTTTACCACCCAATGGCTGCTGAGTTACAAGTGAATATGGACCAGTTGAACGAGCATGTACTTTTTCGTCTACCAAATGGTGGAGACGAAGCATATACATATAACCAATTGTTACTGGACGATCAAATTGCATGCCAGTACGACCATCAAATAATGTCACCTGACCTGATTCAGGTAAATCTGCAAGTTTTAGCATTTCTTTAATTTCAACTTCTTTAGCCCCATCAAATACCGGAGAGGCAAATGGTACGCCTTTACGTAGATTCTGTGCTAGCTCATTAAACTCAACTTCGCTCAGCTGATTTACATCTTCACCTTTACCTGCAGACTTATAAACCTGATCAACAAATTGTTTTACTTCAAGCATGTTTCTCTGATCACGCAACATTTTATCAATCTTATGCCCAAGTCCTTTAGCAGCAAGCCCTAAATGTACTTCAAGGATCTGTCCGATATTCATACGTGATGGAACCCCAAGTGGATTAAGAACAATATCAACTGTACGTCCATCTTCCATATATGGCATATCTTCTACTGGTAATACTTTTGATACCACACCCTTATTACCATGACGTCCAGCCATTTTATCACCAGGCTGTAAGCGACGTTTAATCGCAACGAAAACTTTAACCATCTTGATAACGCCATTTGGTAGATCAACACCTTGATAAAGCTTATCTTTTTGCACTTTAAAGCGCGCTTCAAGTTCGGCACGTTTTTCGTCAATAGCTTTAACCATCATGGTTAGTTGCTCATTGATCGCCTCATCTTTTAATTCAAGGGTCAACCAATCACGTTTAGCCATTCCAGCAAGTAACTCTTCGGTTACTTTACCTTTTTTATTTTTCAATTCTTGAGTAAGCAATGTCGATTTAATCCGTGTAGCCGCATCATCTTCAATAATCGTCATTTGATCACGAATATCTTGACGCAATCTACCAAGTTCAGCTTCAATATTTTCAAGGCTACGTGGATCAAGCTTGCTACCATCACGATTAAATACCTGAACATCAATTACTGTACCACTGATACCAACAGGTACACGTAAAGACGTATCTTTAACATCTGATGCTTTTTCGCCAAAAATTGCACGCAGTAATTTTTCTTCTGGAGTAAGTTGTACTTCACCTTTTGGAGTTACTTTACCTACTAAAACATCGCCTGGAGTAACCTCAGCACCGATATGGATAATACCAGTATCATCAAGACGAGCTAATTGGCTTTGTGAAAGATTTGGTATATCGCGAGTAATTTCTTCATCACCTTGTTTGGTTTCACGAGCAACAACTGATAATTCTTCAATATGAATTGAGGTATATTTATCTGCTGCAACTAGCTTCTCAGAAACAAGAATTGAATCCTCAAAGTTGTATCCATTCCAAGGCATAAAGGCAACTAGAACATTCTGTCCAACAGCCAATTCACCAAGATCAGTAGCAGAACCATCCGCAACCACATCACCAGCAGAAATAATATCCCAGCTTTTACAATTGGTTTTTGATTGATACATGTATTTTGGTTACTACGTAAATACTTAACTAGATTATAAATATCAATACCAAGATCATTGCCAACGATTTCATTCTCATTCACTTTGATAATGATACGATTACCATCAACAAAGTCAACAACACCGCCACGTTTAGCAATAACTACTGTCCCGGAATCAATTGCCGCAACCCGTTCCATACCAGTTCCAACCAAAGGACTATCAGCACGTACACATGGTACACCCTGACGTTGCATGTTTGAACCCATCAATGCACGGTTCGCATCATCATGTTCAAGGAATGGAATTAGCGAAGCGGCAACCGATACAACCTGATTAGTTGCCACATCCATATAATCAATTTCTTCACGTAAAACAAGTGTTGTTTCACCTTTTTTACGCGCAAACACCAGCTCATCCGCAAAAGAACCATCAGAACTAAGCGTTGCATTTGCTTGCGCAATAACTACTTTATCTTCATCAATTGCAGATAAGTACTCGATTTCATCAGTAACTCGATTATTCTCAACTTTACGATACGGAGTTTCCAAGAATCCATGCTGATTTGGTCTCGCGAATGCTGATAAAGAATTAATCAAACCAATATTCTGCCCCTCTGGAGTTTCGATTGGACATAAGCGACCATAATGAGTAACGTGTACATCGCGAACCTCAAATCCAGCACGATCACGAGTCAAACCACCCGGTCCCAATGCAGAAATACGACGCTTGTGAGTAATCTCAGACAGTGGATTAGTGTGATCCATAAACTGCGATAATTGGCTAGTCGAGAAGAAATCTTTCAAGCTGGATGTAACTGGTTTAGCACTTATTAACTTATTTGGCAATAAATCTTTTTCTTCAAGTGGTTGAGTCAACTTGTCTTTTACTGCTTTATCTATTCGCGACAATCCAATACGGAACTGATTTTCTACCAACTCACCAACACCACGAATCCGGCGATTACCCAAATGATCAATATCATCAATAACACCACGACCATTACGTAATTCAATTAAAATAGCCAGCGATAAGATGATATCTTCTTTTGCTAATAAAACGGCTTCATTATCTGGCTGTTGTAAACTAGACAGCAGGTTTCTAAACCACTGTGGAGTTTTTGGATCTAATTCATGTAGATATGTACGGGAATTAAATTTAAATCGACCTACATTTGATAAATCATAAGTTTCAGCATTAAAGAAAGTACGATTAAATACGGTTGCTGCAATATCTTCAGAATATGGCTCACCTGGACGCATCATTTTATAAATCTGGTGGATTGCTTCTACTTTATTATCTGCAGTTTCTTTAGAAGCCTCTTCATCACGTAAAGTATCCGCCAGATATGAACCATGCTCAAGATCATTTACATACAAAGTCTTAATTTCTTTAATTGAACTTACTAACACATTTTTTACTAAATCTTCAGTAATCACTGTATTTGATTTAGCAAGTATTTCGCCAGTATCACGATCCAGTAAATCAGCACCTAAAATACGTCCTTCCAACTCTTCCACAGGAACTTCTATTTCGGTCAATCCAGCTTTTTCCAGATCACGGATATGCTTAGTTGTAATTTTTTTATCTTTAGCAACAATCAAATTACCATCTTTATCTTTGATATCGAAACGCGAAGTCTCACCTTTTAAGCGTTCAGAAATTATTTGCTTATAAATCCGTCCGCGCTTAATAGCATAAACATCTTTATCGTAGAAAAGATCAATTATCTCATCATGACTATAACCAATTGCTTTCAATAACAAAGTAACAGTCATTTTACGTCGCTTATCAATACGGAAGTAAATCAGATCCTTGGCATCAAATTCAAGATCCAACCAGCTACCACGATAAGGAATTATTCTTGAAGAATAAAGTAGCTTATTCGCAGAATGATTTTTACCATGATCATGCTCAAAATATACCCCAGGAGAACGATGCAACTGAGCAACCACAACACGTTCATTACCATTAATAATAAACGATGCAGTATCTGTCATAAAAGGGATTTCTCCCATATATACATCTTCTTCCGCGGTATGTAATACAGTTTTATAATCAGAATCACGGTCAAATACAGTTAGGCGTACCTTGGCATGCAATTTTCCAGCATATGACACACCACGTAGCAAACACTCATAAACATCAAACATCGGACTACTAAGACTATAGCTAATAAAGTCCAAACGGGTACTACCATTATTGGAAATAATTGGAAAAATATCATTGAATGCTTTTTGTAAACCAATATTTTGCCGTTTTGCTGGCGCTACTCCCTGTTGTAAAAAATCGTTATAGGAATTTTTTTGCATTGCCAGTAAATAGGGTACCTTCAAGAAGGCAGGCTGCTTGGCAAAGCTCTTACGAATACGTTTTTTTTCTGTGAAAGAATAGCTCATAAGTAAGGCTCCGATGTGTATGAGTAAATAAAGAAAAAAGATAACCGAAATAACTACTTTTTACGTTTAAATTGCTATTGCTAAAATCATTCCCAATTAAAGTAAGGAATCAAATTATTAAAAACACTAGCAGCAATATTTATAAATTTAGTCGAAATAGTTATTTTTATTAGCTTTTAATTAGTGTTTGGCTATTTGCCAATAAATACGGCAAAAGAGGCAACGTAGTGTTACCCCTTTTATTTTCAAATTAACTGACAAGTTAATTATTTCATCTCAGCTTTAGCACCAGCTTCGGTAATTTTCTTAACCAATGCTTCAGCATCAGCTTTTGCTACGCCTTCTTTAACTGCTTTAGGTGCAGACTCAACTAGAGCTTTAGCTTCAGCAAGACCTAGACCAGTGATTTCACGAACCACTTTAATTGCAGCAACTTTATTTGCACCAGCTTCTGTAAGAACTACGTCAAATTCAGTTTTCTCTTCAGCAGCGGCAGCACCACCAGCAGCAGGGCCAGCAGCAACAGCAACAGCGGCAGCTGAAACACCAAATTTTTCTTCCATTTCTTTTACTAGCTCAGATAAATCCATAACGGTCATCTGACCAATTGCTTCAATAATTTCTACTTTAGAAACAGCCATTTTTGACTCCTAATAAATCTTTAAAAATAATTAATTTTAACAACTGCTATATTAAGCAGCTTCCTGTTCTTTTTTGTCTTTGATTGCAGCAACCAAACGAACAAAGCTAGCAGGGATTTGTTGCATAACACCCATAACTTGAGCAAGCAATTCATCACGGCTAGGTATAGATGCTAATTGTTTAACACCAGCGGTATCAAGCAATTTTTCATTATACATACCAGCAACGATTTTTACTTTGTCATTAGCTTTGGCAAATTCGTTGATAATTTTTGCAGCAGCAACCGGATCTTCAGAAACACCATAAATCAATTGGCCAGTCATTTTCTCAGCCAATGGAGCAAACTTGGTACCTTCAACTGCCTTACGTGCTAATGTATTTTTAATTACATGCAAGTAAACATTTGCTTTGCGGGCTTCACGGCGAATAGCAGTCAATGATTCAACTGTAACACCAGCATACTCAGCAACAACAACAGTTTGAGCACTACCAAGGGTTTCTGAGACCTGAGCGACAACGACTTTTTTACTGTCTAGGTTTAAACTCAAGGCTCAACTCCTAAATTTATAGTGGATTTAAACGATTTAATAGAGTAGTCAGAATGAGAACTTTATATCTGTCGAGTTTCCACTATCTGCGTAGGATTTCAGAGAAATTTAAGCGCTTGTTAAAAACAAACGACTCCCACGGTCTTTGATAATGATAAGGCAAAAGCCTTATCCCCAATTGACTCCAAAACTAGAGTCAAATTTTACAAACCCCGGCAAGAATTACCGAGGTTTAAAAATTATTTTGCAATTGTAGCAGCATCAACCTTAACGCCAACACCCATAGTGCTGGATACTGTTACACGCTTAAGATATTGACCTTTACTGCTTGCAGGTTTTGCTTTAACTAGCACATCAACAAGAGCAGCTAAATTTTCACCCAATTTTTCAGGAGCAAAAGAAGCTCGACCAATAGTTGAATGAATAATACCATTTTTATCTGTACGATATTGAACCTGACCAGCTTTAGCATTTTTAACCGCTGTAGCCACATCTGCAGTTACTGTACCAACTTTAGGATTTGGCATAAGACCACGTGGCCCAAGAATTTGACCAAGTGTACCAACCACACGCATCGTATCTGGAGTTGCGATCACTAAATCAAAGTTAAGATTACCTTTTTTAACTTCATCAGCAAGCTCTTCTAAACCAACAATATCAGCACCAGCAGCTTTAGCTGCCTCTGCTTGTGGACCTTGAGCAAATACAGCCACACGCACTGTCTTACCTGTACCATTTGGCAATACTAGTGAACCACGAATCATCTGATCAGATTTACGCGGATCAACACCAAGATTGATAGCCACATCAATTGACTCATCAAATTTTGCAGTTGCAGCCGACTTAACTAAAGAAATCGCCTCTGTAGCAGCGTATAATTTTGCACCATCAATAGCGGCAAACGCCTTTTGTCTTTTCGTTAACTTAGCCATTATTTAACCCCCTCAACTTCAAGCCCCATACTACGCGCAGAACCAGCAATAGTACGTACAGCCGCATCCAAATCAGCAGCAGTCAAATCTGGTTCTTTAGTTTTTGCAATTTCTTCCAGCTGAACGCGAGTAACTTTACCTACTTTATCAGCGTTTGGACGTGAACTACCACTCTTAATCCCAGCAGCTTTTTTTAATAGAATTGAAGCTGGTGGAGTTTTCATTATAAAAGTGAAACTCTTATCAGAGAAAGCGGTAATAACCACAGGAACAGGAAGACCTGGCTCCATTGATTGAGTTTTTGCATTAAAAGCTTTACAGAACTCCATAATGTTAAGACCACGCTGACCTAGCGCAGGACCAACTGGAGGTGATGGATTTGCCTTACCGGCAGGAATTTGTAGCTTTATGAAGCCAATGACTTTTTTTGCCATCTTTATACATACCTTTAAAATGGGTAAAAACGCATTTCTAAGCAGTAACTTAGATTTGCTCCCCGGATTATTGTGAAATTTTGAGCTTGTTATTATAGCATAATTCAAGTTAAAATCACACTTAATTTACTATAATTTAATGCAAAGCATTTATAAACTCGGCTCTATACCCAAATTAACGCACCATCTATCGCAAGGGAAAATCGTGGCAACCATAAAAAAAAGAAGCGCAAAAAAAACAACAAACCTAATAAACCAACCCCTTGACATCCTCAATTTCGGGCAACTAACTAAACTAGCCACCTGCTTCTGGACGGGAGGAACTATCACGATTGGCTCTATAATTATCCCACTATTATTCAAGACACTAGATCAGATAACCGCAGCAACGATTACCGGACAAATTCTAAACATAAATGCATACACAGGAATGGTGGCCTGTATTTTTATAATAATCGGACTAATAATTAAACACCAGCTATATTTTTTTAAATCACGTAAATTTTGGTACGCACTCTCATCGGAAGCAATACTAACAGTAAACTATTTTGGGATTTTCCCTATCATAGCAAATTTACGCACCAAACTTGCCGATATCGCGCACCACGTAATTCAAACAACACCAAGCTTTAACTTTTGGCATTCTCTATCATCAGGATTATTTGTACTAACAGGACTATTAGCAATTTTGATTGTTTTGGAAAAATAAAATGGTGGCCTGGGGCAGAATCGAACTGCCGACACAAGGATTTTCAATCCTCTGCTCTACCGACTGAGCTACCTGGCCAAAAATGGTGCCGGAGAAAGGAATTGAACCCTCGACCTTCTGATTACAAGTCAGCTGCTCTACCAACTGAGCTACTCCGGCATATTTTGGTGGCGAATCAGGGACTCGAACCCCGGACCTGCGGATTATGATTCCGTCGCTCTAACCGGCTGAGCTAATTCGCCTCAAATCTGAGATAGGTATTCTATCTCAATCAATTCAACAATGTCAACGTTTTTTTATATTATTTTCACGCCTAAAATTTATTACTAAGCCGCCAATCTGCTTAACACATTGTTTTTACCCAAGATATATAGAACAGCATCAAACGATGGTGTTTGCGTAGTTCCACATAATTTTAGTCGTAATGGCATCCCTAGCTGCGGCATTTTGATATTATTCACTGAACAGAACTCTTTTATTGTAGCTTTTATGGCATCAAGACTCCACTCATTTAGGGTAGATAATGCTTCGGCAAATTTAGTAAGAATCACATTTGCATCCGAAGTTAAATGTTTTTCAACTTCTTCTGAAGCGGCAATTTTTGGCTGATAAAAATAATGTACTTCTTCTGCCATTGCATTCAGATTATCACTACGTGATTTAACCAACTCAATAATTGCATTCAAATCAAGTCTATTAAGATCAACAACACCCAACTGCTCTAGTTTAGGCTGAAGAAGCTTTGTTAGTGTCTCAACCGAACTATTCTTTAGATGTTGTCCATTCACCCAATACAGTTTTTTCATATCAAAGCGGGCTGGAGATGGTGAAATATTATTTAAATCAAACCATTCAACAAACTGACTTATTGAGAACACCTCATCGTCACCATGCCCCCAGCATAATCGTGCAAGGTAATTAAGTAATGCTTCCGGTAAAATCCCCATATCCTGATACTGAATGACACTAACTGGATCATTCCGCTTTGACATTTTTTGCCCGTCATCACGTAAAATCATTGGCACATGAGCATATTGCGGCAAAGTCGCACCAAGTGCTTTTAAGATATTTATCTGGCGTGGCGTATTATTTACGTGATCATCACCTCGAGTAACGTGAGTTATCTGCATATCCAGATCATCGACTACCACACAGAAATTATATGTTGGCGTCCCATCACTTCTCGCAATGATCAAATCATCCAGTTCGCTATTGGCAATCTCAATCCGCCCTTTTACCAAATCATCCCAAACAACTACTCCATCTACCGGGTTTTTAAAGCGAACGACCGGTCTTACTCCCGGGCGTGGTGTGTGGTTATGCCGACAACGCATGTCATAGCGAGGTTTTTCACCTCTTGCCCGCTGTGCTTCGCGCATTTCATCCAATTCTTCTTTAGAACAATAACAGTAATAAGAGGTGCCGTCTTTCAGCATTTGCGCGATAACTTCCTTATAGCGCTCCATCCGATGAGTCTGAAAATATGGACCTTCATCATAATCTAAGTTAAGCCAGTCCATTGCCTGAATAATACTATCAACCGATTCCTGCGTAGAGCGCTCCAAATCTGTGTCTTCAACACGCAAAATAAACGTACCTTTATTTTTTCTGGCGTATGCCCAAGAAAAAAGTGCTGTTCTGGCACCACCGATATGTAAAAACCCAGTTGGACTGGGTGCAAAACGAGTTCTAACCATATTTTTTATCCATTAGCTTGAGATTAATTATAAGACAATATTATACCTGATAAAAATAGCTTCATTATCAGGTATAGTATTAATGAAATAGAGAAAGAGCTACTGCTTACTCCTGATTGGCAATGTCACGCAATTCTCGTTTGAGAATTTTTCCCGTTGCATTGCGTGGAAGTTTTTCCATAAAATAAACTTTACGCGGTTGTTTAAATGGCGCAAGATGTGGCTTGATATATTCTTTAAATTCAGCTTCAGTAGCTGTTTCACCTTCTTTAAGTTCAATATAGGCAACTGGCGTTTCATTCGCCTCAATATCCTTGATGCCAATCACAGCGCAAGCATTAACTTTATCATTAGTATAAATCACTTCTTCAATTTCACGCGGATAGATATTCATCCCCTTACTGATAATCAAGTCTTTCTTTCGATCAACAATGAAAATGAAACCATCATTATCAACTTTACCGATATCGCCAGTTCTAAACCAGCCATCAATAACAGCATCTTCGGTTTCTGCCTGACGATTATAATAACCAAGCATCACACAATCACCCTTAACACAAATCTCACCAATTGTGCCACGGGCTACCTGCTGCATATTGTCATCAAAACACTCAACCTGATACCCGGGTAAAGCCTTCCCAACTGAACCAGTCCGGTTTGCCCATGGCGTATTTACCGATACTACTGGCGAACACTCGCTAATTCCATACCCCTGAATAAGAGTACCTTTTTTAAAAGTAGCAGCGAACTTACGCATAGTCTCTTCGGCTAATGGCGCAGCTCCAGAAATAAACCCCTTGACGGCGTGAAACCAATGAAAATACCAAGGTAAGGTAGCTTTAGATAGTGCGCTATATACATCTGGAACGCCAGCGAAATAAGGAACACGCTTTAAAAGTACTTGCTTCAAAAGTTTAGCAAAATCACCTTTGGTAGCAATCGAACGAATCACTGTTACACCACTATTACTTAATACTGGTAATAGTACAGTTACTGTTAGCGTAAAGGCATGAAACATCGGAAGATAGCATACCATTGGAATCTTACCTGGTTTAACGCGCAAATGTTCTAGGCAACCTGTTATATTTGAATAAATATTACGGAATGCTAGCATTGCACCTTTAGGCTTACCTGTCGTTCCAGAAGTATAAACTATCACAGATAATTCATTTTCATCAAGCGGAGTGTGTGGTGCAGAATCTTCAGGACTAGAGAGGATTGAATCATGATCTATGTTTTTATCATTTTCAAGCGGAACATCGCCAATCCAGATGATTTTTGCTATTCCAGTCTTAAATACCTGCTCTTTGACTTCCTTGGCAAACTTACCGGAGGCAAATAGCAGCTTTGCCTGACTATCATTAAGAATATAGGCAATTTCATCTTCTTTAAGAAAGTTATTTATTGGAACGACTACCCCACCAACTTTATTAATCGCAAAGAAATTGACAATAAATTGCCAGCTATTTGCCATTAATAGTGCAACTTTATCACCTTTTTTAATTCCTTTTTTATGTAGATAACTTGCTACAGTATTTACATATTCAACAAGCTGTTGATTGGAAATCTTTAATTCTTCTTCAAAAATTATTGTTTTTCCCGGCTTGAGAGCACTATTATTAACTAAAATCTGGTAAAAATTTGTTGGAGAAATGGAGTTGTCCACCTTAATTCCTTATTCTGAATAAAATTTTATTTGATTATACCTGATTTAGAGCACCGTAAGCATTTTTTTGTTGCATAAGTTGGGAATATAACAAATTAACTCTCGAGAATCTATTGCCTCAATAATTGAAGTTTGGCATTAATTTCTGGTAGGCGGGCACTGATTAAGCCCTGCAAATCAGTATCACCGGGTTTGGAAGGTTTCAATTTCAATGCTGCATTATATTGTTCCATAGCAAGTTTATAATTACCTATGTAATAAAATTCAGTTCCCAATCCGTAATGATATTTTATTGGTTGATTATATTTGCCATCGGAATATAATATCGCGTACTGATCCCAGACATCAGGATCACTGGTATTGGTTTGTGCCAAAATCCCCAAGCGATTCGCAGCTTTAGGATAACTTCTAGTAGCGATAAGAAATTCAAGCTGCCCCATCCATAATCCCTTATGGTTTGGATAATCCTGCAAAGCCTGATCATAAAGAGTATCAGCCAATTTATTATTACCTACGGCAATTAATTGTTTTGCCTTTAAACCAAGAGTCATAGGGTGCCCCTGTACTGACTTACTACTAACTTTATTTAAAATAAGGATGCTGTTTTTATAGTCCTTATTCTGGAAATAAGCAAGAGCTAACCCGTAGTGCTGAGCATCAATATTTACATAACGTTTATTTGCCAATGCGTTTAGATAAAATTTTATTGCATCTTCATTACCAAGCTGACGTACCCGACATTTTTCCCTAGATAGTAAGAAATCTATACTATCCTGACGCATCTTAACTGGCATATGATTGGCACGAACCTCAGCTTCACTTAGTCGCTCTATAGTTACAGGGTGCGTCTGCAAAAAAGCTAATGCATCATTAGCATTAAATTTATATGCATCCTGCATGCGCTGAAAAAATTCTGGCATGGCATGAGCATCAAATCCAGCTTGATACATCAACTGCTGCCCAACCCGATCAGCTTCACGCTCATAATCACGCGAGAAAGCTAGCTGACTTTGGATTCCAGCACCCTGCCCACTTTGCGCAGCAATTATTGCAGCTCCAGGGGCAATTGGAGCCATCAGTGCCCCAGCAATAATCCCTGCAATAGTAAGCCATTGTGCCCGATTGGCGACACTTATATTCCGGAAAATATGATGCTGAATTACATGCCCAATCTCATGAGCCATAACAGAAGATAATTCTGCTTCAGACATGGTCGCATAGATTAAACCATTATAAGCACAGATATACCCTCCAGGAAGAGCAAAGGCATTAATTTCTTTATCTTTAATCAAATAAAAATTAAATTGCTGTCCTGCCATTGGCGAATAACTAACTAAATTACCTCCTAAGGTATTAAGATAATCAAGGCAATCAAAATCTTCCAGCATGTCGCCACTAGCATATATTTGCAAAATTACTTGCTTACCAAGCATATCTGCCTGATGAGGGGTGAGGTTACTTCGATCACTATCCCCCATATCTGGCAGACCATTGATTCCATCGGCAATGGATTTATGATTGCAAAGACTCATAGCAACACCTAATGCAACTCCTCCTACAACCTGATGAAGAAATCCTCGCCTTGAAAGGTCAATAACCAAATCAAGTTGCTCTTGCGGAGAATCTTTTCGCGCAGCATATAAACGCTCAATGATACTTCCCAGATTTTTCATTTGTCTATAACCTGATAGCAAATTTTACTGTAATTGCTGAGCTAACCCACTCATATACTTCTTCTGATTTGCACTAAAATCCTTATCAAGATTTTGGCTATCATATGGTAACATAGTAATTACAGTTTGATTACCCTGAGCAACTAATTTTATTGTATAAAGCGGTTTTGGTGCGCTATTCTGATTGGCAGACTCCTTACCAAACCATTTTTTCATAAAGCCAGGATCAGGATTATCAAGCTGTGCCTGAAGTGGGTAAACATAGTATTCGCCCTTGGTCCGATTTTTATCTACAACTCCAAGATCAATTCGGTCAAGAGCAACGGCAGTACGCCACCATGCACGGTCAAACTGATCATTCACAATCACCTGATTATTATTTATGAGATTTGCTTCTTTTGGTGCTGACTCCACCTGTTTAACAATTTTCTTGACTTGATCTTGCGGAGTTCCGGCAAAAGCCATAAACTGAGCCAGAAATTCAAGCTCCAATTGCGGATTTGATGGTCTGGTTATCCATTTTGTTCTTTGGGTATCTGAAGAAGCAAAGCTCGATGTAGTAGAAATTCCCTCTCTACCACATCCTTCATATACCTCATCCATCTGATAATTGGTATCCATTATTACAACATTATGACCATCTTGCCATAAAGTTACCCGGTAAAGATACATTGAATTGAGTGAATACATCCCCCCCAACCAATCCAGTCAAAAAGCCCCCTGATTGATGCGCCCTGTGGAACTTTGGTATTTCTACTTGACCAATCAGTCTGGATTACCCCTAGGGCGGGATTTTGATATTTTACAGTTAATCCAAGCTGATTAATATATGCCAACATTACGGGCATCATCCGATCAACGCTCTGGCTCTCAATAACTAGCCAACGCTGAGAACCACCCGTAACTATTGACATACCTCTTGCTCGACTAACCTGATATGACGACTGCTTTTGCGCCGTCAAATCCATCTTATAGTTAGTATTCAAGTCCGGGCTACTCATTCCTGGCGGTGTAATTAATGTATCTGTATTTCGGGGAGCCGCAGAGGTAAATGCAGCTTGTGAATCGGTAGTACCACATCCACCCAAACCTAAAAGCATGCCCACTGTAATTAGAATATATCCAAATTTATTTGTATTTGCTATCATGTTATTTCAATTTACCTAAAATGTATAATATTCGAGCATATTATTCTGTAATAAGCCACCTAGCATAACTTCAATCCTAGATCTGGCATCCTGCCCGGCTCTATCTGCATTGAATTGGACACCTATTCCAGCACGATATCCTACAGCAGAGGAAGGACTAACCCAAAAAACTTTTCCACTAATCGCAAGTGGTTCATTTCCTTCGGGCAAGGAGATTATTAAAAATACCTCGTCACCTAGTTCCAGCGTATGATTATCCAGAACAAAAATCCCACCATTTTTGAATTGTTTAATATACGCTTTAGCTAATTCATTCTTATTGCTAAATCCGACTTTTAAAATATTACCGCTCATTATCCACCACGTCTCTTTCCGCTTTTATAAGTCTTATTTCTCTGATGCCCAGACTCAGCATTTAATGTCATATTCTGAATATAAATTTTAGGGCTAAATAACTCTCCATTAATCTCCACAGGAATTGAAATTGATTTAATTTTTTGCATATTTAAAGGCAAAATACTGCTAACTTGAAGTTTATAATCAATACTATTATCTGCAAAACTGATTAACCCGGTTCCATTCGCTAGAATAGTTGGCGAATTAAAATTAATCTGACTTTTCTCTGAACGCCCATTAACAAAACTAAAATTAGCCTGAAGCCGAGTAAAGTTTGTCATCATAACATTTCTATTTTGGAAAGCTGCCAGATTTTCGGGGCTCAGAAACAAGCTAAAATCAACTCCGGAGAACCCACCATTATTGACGCTCAAATTTACCGTACCATTCATCTTTTTGTGTAAATCCTGGTAATTAGTAATACTCTCAGCATGAGTATTTATTAATAAATCTGCACTCCCAATAATGGCATTTACATTAAATAAGTTGCTAAATAAACGCTTTAAATCTATTCCAGTTATAGTATTAGCAAGAGAAATATCAAAACCATTCTTAACCTTGTTAATTTGAGCATGTCCAGACAATTTCCCTCCATAAACCCCAGCATCAAGCTTTGTTATATTCAGCTGCCCCTTTTGCACACTAAGCTCAGTATCAAAATTATTTAATGTCAGATTAGCAAGCTTTAACTGCTCAAAAAACATCTTGGCTTTCATGTCAATAATGCTTATCCAATTAAATGGCAGACGGCTAGCATCTGAGTATAATGGCAAGAATTGATTGGAGTGTTCTTCAAGAATAAATTTTGATAGATCCAATGCCGCAACCTTTGCAGTTACTTCAAGTTCAGGAATAATATCCTTATGGCTATATGTGCCTGTCAGTTGAGTATTTGCACCATTAAGCTTACCACGTAAATTGAATGAAGCCTGATTAACTGGCAAATAAAAATTACAACTTCCTCGTAATCCACCATAAAACAGTCGCCCCTGTTTGCTAGAGTTTATATTAAGTCCAACGCTACAATTATTATTAACCAGATTCAAGCTTTCATTAAGATTGGCATCATTTAGTTCTATATTTGCTGAAAATTTCTGGTCAACGTTCGCCGCCTCATATCGCAGGTTAAGACTGTCAATATTATAGTCATAAAAATCATCTGTGGCAATTTTATAGGCATTTAAACTTATTGTCTGATTAAACTGCTTTAACGGATTATTAAGTATCGCATTTATACTGCTTACAGTTAAGCCATAACTAGAATAGAGGATGGTATCAATTGCCATGGTTCCACTATATTTTTTACCATTTACTACTCCTTTACTATTTTCAATCCATAACTGTTGCCCCTTCGACACATAACGGGCATGTGACTGCATCTCAAAGTTTACGCGAGGATTAACAATGGCAGTATTTAGTTCTTCTATATTAATATTACCATTCTCAATACTAGAAACCTTACCATAGACATTCAAATCTGATTGATAACGAGCGAGCTTAAACCCCAAATGGAAAGTTGGTTTTTTTGAATTAAGACTGTATAGTTGCAGGTTAGCATCACGAATAATGTAAGTAGCAGCACTTTCAATCAAATTGAGATTAGTAACTGATAAACTATTTAAATTGCTAAATTCAGAGTTTGCAATTGTATTATAGTCAAAAAGAGTAGCATAATTTGTACTTTTTAATGCATCACGATAAAATGTAACCCCATTAAAAGCAATACGCTTTACCTTATATCTGCCGATAATTAATTCCGGCCATGATAATTGACAATTAGCTGTATTTATGTGTAGTATCTTCTGATTTCTTTTATCAAATACAGTTAGATCAGATATAAATAAACTAAGCCCGTGCCAAGAGCGAGGTTCTACAGTACCATCGATCTGAACTGAATAGTTTTGCTTATCAAACTGGCTAATCACAATTTGTCTAACTGTTTTCGCATCAAACCAGTAATAAAAAAACATCAGTGGCAAACCAACTGTTATAAAAAAAGCAGTAAATACTGCCCAGCCGATAATCCGACGCTGTTTTCTACTGACATTAAATTTCAGATATTTATACATTACAATTTTACTTTAGCTGTAAATACTTCTCGTGTAAAAGATTAACCTGTTGCTCTAAATTATCTATTCCCCCGTTATTATAAATGATATCATCAGCCAAAAGCATTTGCTTTTCTCTTGTCACCTGAGTTGCTAAGATATTATCCACTTGATGCTGGGTAAAATTATTTCTTGCTTTTAGTCGTGAAACAATTGCGTCGTAATTACAATCAACAAAAATATTGCGACTGGTTATTTTTAAATAACGAGGTGATTTAAATAATAATGGCACCATCAAAATCAAATAGCTCTCAACATTAAACGCTGCAATTTGGCGATTAACTTCATCAAAAATAATCGGATGCAGGATTTTCTCAAGCTCTTCTCTAGCACTCTCATCGCCAAAAACTAGCTCGCGCATTTTATCTCGAGATAAAGCCCCGCTATTATCTATATACCTTGCCCCAAATTGTTTAATAATCATAGGTATCGCAATTCCATTGCTAGCCGTAATATCATGAGCAATTTGGTCAGTATCAATAACTTTTACACCATGTCTGATAAAGATGTTAGCTACAGTCGTCTTACCACTACCAATTAAACCCGTAAGTCCAATTACTTTCATTAGAAAAGTACCAAAGGAAGCAGTTTATTTCCATAAAAAAAGGTAACTAATCCTGCAACCCCAAGAAAGGGTCCAAATGGAATGGGTTTATTTGGAAGTAACCGTCCGGTTAAACGCATGATTACCGCATAAATTATGCCAGCAAGCGAAGAAATAATAATCACATTTAGCAAACTCTGCCAACCAAGCCAAGCACCAATAGCAGCCAATAATTTAAAGTCTCCATAACCCATGCCTTCTTTTTTGGTAATAAGCTTAAATAACCAATAGATACTCCAAAGAAAAAGATAGCCAACTACAGCACCGATAACCGCATTACTTAGCCCTCCACAGATACTGCCATTTAAATTGAATAATAGCCCTAACCAAACAAGAGGTAAAGTTAACTCATCCGGTAACAAAAAAGTATCAAAATCAATTAGAATCAGGCAGATTATTATCGAGGTAAAGATAAGCGCACCAATAATACTTAAAGTTTCCGACTCAATAAAACCAATGGCAACAAAAAGTAATCCGCTTACAAGCTCAACTAGAGGGTACCTAATAGAAATTCGCATTTTACATTTAATGCATTTGCCAGCTATCAGAAAATAACCAAGTATTGGAATATTAGTCCAAACCGGGACTTTACTATGACATTTTGGACAATGTGATGCCGGATGCAATAAATTAAAATGAGTATTATCTGAGCTAACTCCGCACTCTGCACCCAAAAGCTCAACGCATTGATTACGCCAAGATTTCTGTAACATGATGGGAAGACGATAAATAACTACGTTGAGAAAGCTCCCGATACAAATTCCAAACAAAAACAAGCAAATTGCCCGAAATAATAAGCTATTAAAAAATAAAAAACCAAATAAATCAATCATAATTAACCTGTTCCTTTAGTCCAAGCAGTTACAAGTATTAAATAAGATTAGCGGATTAATATGAATACTTATTTATCCTACTACATTTCCCAAATTAAATAATGGTAAATAAATGGCAATGATAATTGACCCTAGTACACTACCCAGTATAACTATCGTTGCTGGTTCAATTAGAGAAAGTAACGTCTCAATAACCATTTCGACTTCCTGATCATAATAATCTGCTATCGATTGTAGTAAATACTCTAGCGAACCAGCCTCTTCACCAACGGCAATCATCTGATTTACCATACTGGGGAAAATATCCGTAACCAGCATCGCACCATATAAACTACTACCAGATTCAACATCTTTCTGAATATTCAACGTCGCCGCACCATATAAGTAATTATTTACCAGTAAGGCAATCGAATGTAGTGCTTCATTTAATGGTACACCAGCTGCAAACAATAGGGATAGGGTTCGTGTCCAGCGTGAAATTAATGATTTCTGGGCAAGCTCCCCAAAAAGTGGAACCCGAAAAATACTGCTATCACAGAAGAAACGAAAACGTGGAAAATTGCGATACATAAAACGGAATAGGAAAAATAGCCCCACTCCACCAGCGATAAATAACCACCAATAGTGTATTACAGCATCTGATGCCGCAATTACAATCAAGGTTGGCGTAGGTAATTTAGCTCCCACGCTGGAAAAAATCTTCTGAAATTGCGGAACTACAAAACCAAGAACAATACCCAAAACCACTGTTGATACCACCAAGACAATTACCGGATATGCCATTGCTGCTTTTACTTTACGTCCGATTGCATCAATTTTCTCGCGATATTCGACATATCTCAATAATAAAGTCTCAAGTATCCCCCCTGCTCACCGATTGCAAGGAAATTAATAAAAAGAGGATCGAATACTTTTGGATAGGTACCAAAAGACTCTGAAAGACTCAATCCATTCTCAACTCCAAATTTGATATCTTCAAGAATCTCAAGGAATTTTTTATTATCTATTCCACGAATAACAATATCAAAAGCCTTTAATAATGGAACACCCGATTTTATAACTACCACAAACTGTTTAATAAAAACCGTAATTTCTTTGGCTTTTACCGGACGTTTAATTTTTTTCTTGGTACGCTTCTCGACATCTGTTTCTTCTTTACGGGTCAAATCATGAATTTCTTTGGAGCGTGCAAGTTTAGCAAATAAGCCAAGCCTCTTTTCCTGAGTGCCGACTTTTCCTTTAAACTGTGAAAGTACATCACCAAGAAATGAAAAACTGCTTTTCTGGCGAACACTTAATGGAATAATTTCACGTTTACGCAGTTTCACACGGGCAATAATTGCAGTTGGTGCTTCTATCGTCCCCGTAACTAAGTCTCCATTTTTAGTTCGCCCTTCGTATGACCAACTAAGATCTGCTTGCTTTCTAACTCTTGCCATGATGATGTCTACTCATTAGTATTAGCTTCCACTTCAGACAGACTAGTTACACCCTGTCTTACTTTCTCAAGCCCACTTTGTCGTAAATTAAGAACCCCTTCTTTTCTTGCCTGATCTGCAAGTTCAACTGAAGTTGCACCAGTTAAAATTAATCGTTTTAACTCATCGGAAATAGCCATTACCTCAAAAACACCAATCCGCCCTTTGTAGCCAGTGTTATGGCAAAGATAGCAACCCACCGCAACATACGGTTGCCAACCACTATTTACTAACTCTTCAGAAAATCCAGCCATAATCAGCGTTTCTTTATCAAATTTACCATGGCGCTTACAATTTGGACACAATTTACGAACTAGTCGCTGGGCAATAATCGTCAAGATAGCATCACCAACATTATAAGTTGGCACACCCATGCTTACAAGCCTAGTTAAAGCAGCTGGAGCATTATTGGTATGGAGCGTAGATAAAACCAAGTGCCCGGTTTGTGCAGCTTTAATCGCCATTTCAGCCGTATCTAAATCCCTAATCTCTCCAACCATTATTACATCAGGATCTTGACGCAAGAATGCACGTAAGGCAACTCCAAAGGTTAATCCAGTCTTCTCATTAATTGCCACTTGATTAATCCCACCGATAGGAATCTCTATTGGGTCTTCAGCGGTAGAGATATTTTTACTCGCATCATTTAACAGATTGAGGCAAGTATAGAGCGTTACGGTTTTACCAGAGCCTGTTGGTCCAGTAACTAGTGCCATACCATATGGACGACTAATAGTATCCATAATGACACGCTTTTGTTCCGGTTCAAAGCCCAATGCCTCAATACCTAGACTTGCTGCACTACGATCTAAGATCCTTAGTACAATTTTCTCACCATAAGAGGTAGGTAGAGTACTTACCCGAAAGTCAATTATCTGATTCTGAGACAGGGCTAGCCTTAAGCGACCATCTTGAGGAACACGCTTTTCCGAAATATCCAGTTTAGAAACAACTTTGATCCTTGCTGCGATTTTCTCCTTAAGCGCAACTGGCGGAGTAGTGACTTCACTCAATACACCATCAATCCGATAACGAACCCGATATACTTTCTCATACGGCTCAAAATGAATATCCGAGGCACCTACCTGCACAGCATCAAAAATCATTTTATGTACAAATTTAACAATTGGCTGGTCATCATCGCCAGAGTTGACCATATCACTATCAGGAAAGGTGTCAGCAAACTCAACCCCCTGTAGTGCATCCTCATCAAGGTTAATGGTTTTAAAATAATTAGTGCTATTCTGATTTATTACTTGCTGTAGCTGTTTTTCTTCTAGAAGAATTAAATCAATTGCCAGTCCAGTTTTAAAAGCAATGTCGGCAAAAATTTCTTTTTGGGTAGGATCAATGACTCCAAGTTTGAGGCGTTTATTCCGGCTAAAAAGAGGAATAACTTTATGTTCAATTATAAAATCAACAGGCAGTAAGTTCTTTGGCATAAATTCAAGATTGTATGCATCAATATCCAAAACTGGGATACCGTAAAACTTGGATAGTACCATTAAGATCTGTATCGTTGTTAATTCTGGTTTTACTCTGATTACTGCTGAAATTACAGAAATCCGCTCCCGATTGACAAGCTCAAATGCAGCTTTTGACTCTGGATCTGAAATTAACCCACTTTGTTCCAAAATCGTAAAAATTCCACTATTTACTGGCATATTGTCTTTTACTCTAAGGTTACTTGTACTTGTTGTTTAAGAACTTGTTTACAAGCTCTAATCTAAGTGATACATCCATTTTTATCAAAATGAAACCAATCCACATAATATTTTATCATGTCTGCTAAAAAATGTTATGCTCCAATCAGTTTAACCTAGAAATTCTTACCCGCTCTGCCCAGAATTTGCCAACATGAATAATCTCAAAACAGATTTGATTAATTTTGAAACAAACCCCATTCACTGGCACTGTCCCTAAATACTTCATTATCAATCCATTAATACTCATGGCATCGTAGCTAAATGGGATTTCAAAACCAGAGGCTTCATTGAATTCACGAATTAAGGCTGCTCCATCAACGATATAGGAATCATTTTCTTCTTTAACCATCAGGTAACTACGATGTGGAGCATCAGTCGTAAAATCACCAAAAACAATTTCCAGCATATCTTCAAGACAGGCAATACCAAGATTGTCGCCATATTCGTTGACAACCATAAATACCCGATCCCGATTCTTTTGTGCTTTTGCGATTTGTTTTATAATTGGAACAAAGTCAGGAATATAATTTATTTTCCTGATCAAGTTACTTAATTCCTGATGAGTATAGTCACGATTGGAAATACTCAAAACATCTTTTACATGTAGATAACCAAGAATATTATCTAATTGATCCGCATAAATAATAATTCGGGTATGATGAGCTTGTTCAAGCTGTTGACGAATTAGATCTATTTCCCCCGAAAAATTAATCATCTCAACATTTCGCAAAGGTATAATAATTTCTTTTACTGTAAGCTGCTCAAGCTCGATGGAATTTAACAAAATTGAACGATGGCGCTCCTGAAATGGCGAACGTTTATCGGCAATTATCGCTTTCAGTTCATCAAGTGATGTTCCATCTGCACTACCTACACCAATCAAACGAGTAATTCCATAAACAATCTTGTCAATAAACCAAATTAATGGTTTAGTAACTATAAATAGATAGTATAATGGTATAGCAATAAACTTTAAAACATGTAATGGTGCTTTTGAGGCTATTATCTTGGGTGCAGCTTCAGAAAAAATAATAATCATTAAAGTAACAATTAATGTAGCAACTGATAGAATTAACTGGTGTCCATTACCAAATATATTAAGAACTAACATCGTAGATAATGTCGTTACCAAGGCATTAAAAAAGCTATTCCCAAAAAGACTAAAAATAAGTACTTTCTCTAACTGCTGCTTTAAAATTAGAGCATAATGTGCCCAGCGCTGTTTTTCAGAAAGACTAATCAGTCGGTGTTCAGAAATAGCAACACTCGCAGTCTCTAGAAAAGAAAATAAGCTAGCAATAAGCAATAAAAGAAAAAGACCAATTAAACTAAAAACCAACATTAATAAATTCCTGTATAGCAACTAAATAGTACTTAAATGAAAACCCCAACAACTTTGTTGGGGTTTTTCGGTTTTGGATTTTCTAGAACTGTACCACTCCGGTATACCACGCCCAACCAGATGCAATTGCGCAAATCACAATGGTTGTAAATAATACAATTTCAAATTTGTTTTCGAATAGTCTCCGCCCATCTTCACGACGTGCTTTATAAAATAAAAATATTCCAATAAGATACATCAAAGTTGAAATCGCAAGATATTTAAGCCCTCCAGCATAAATCATCCATACTGCATAAAGAACGGCTAATGATCCTTTGATCAATTCATAATAATGAACTTTTTTATCAGTAAGAATTAACTTAACAGAGAACATTGCTGCTAAAAGATAAGGAACTAGCACCAGACTTGTAGCAATCATAATCATATTTAAGTAAACTGCCTGACTAAAGTAGGCACAAATCATCATTACCTGCAAAGTTAACCCAGACATAATCGCTGCATTAACTGGCACCCCACCTTTATTTAGCTTGGTTAAGAATCTAGGCATAGTTTTATCTTGAGCCGAAAGAAATAAAATATTTGTCGCCAGCATATTCCAAGCAAGTAATGCACCAACCACACAAATTAATACTGCAAAACGAATAATATTCGCACTAATAGGCCCAATAACTAATGCCATTACACCTGCGGTAGAAGGGGTTGTTAACTGCTGAACTTCTGCAGTTGGCATAATCCCAAATGGCAAGCAAGATAATAGGGTATCAATCAAAAGAACGGCAATTACTGCTAACATAGTAGCCTTACCAACATCTTTCATTGATTTAGCATAAATTGCATAAATACAGGCAGCCTCAATACCCAAGAAATCCCAAACAGTAACTAGCATGGTAGCTTTTATCTGTTCGAACATTGACCCAAGGTGCAAATCATGGGTAGACATATTTTTCATAAAAACTGAAGTCTTGAAGCCATAAATGAATACTAATATCAGGGCTGCAAGAGCCATTAGCTTTACTGAAGTAATTATTATGTTTACGATAGAAGCCTCTTTTACTCCTTTTATAATTAGCCCCATAACTATCCAAAGTAGCAATGATTCACATAAAAATGAAGGTAATGTAGCCCCGGCAGTAGCTCCGTGTCCGAAAACAGGGAAAAAATTACCAAGGGTAGCAAAGATATATATCAGATAACTGGCATTACCCAATAAAGCATTAAGAAAATACCCCCAAGCAGAGGTAAATCCTACATAGTCACCAAAACCAAATTTAGCATAACCATAAATACCACTTTTAATATCTGGACGTTTATTACTAATATAAACAAAAGACCAAGCCAGCGCAATCATGCCTGCGGCAACAATTCCCCAGTGTAAAACAACTGCGACCGCCCCAGAGCGATTGGCAATATTTTGTGGAATATCAAATACACCACTCCCCATCATAGAACCAAAAGTTAAAGAGAATAGTGCAAAAAAAGTTAAATCTTTAACATCTATTCCCTGCCCGGTAGTCTTTCCAGCCATAAAACTTTCCTTTTAAAGTGTAACGTATTACCTGCCACTTTGTTTTATTAATACTTTTAAACCATTAGATAATTTATATTTATAATAATATGTATTCTAACTTAAAATTCAATTCATTTATTAGCATATCCAACAATAAAAAAGAATATAGTAAGAAGATGGTTTATATCAAACATTATTATTATACAACTATTTGTTTCAAAGGGTATTGATTATAGTAACTAGGATTAATTATAGACTACCAGCATATCAAAAAAACACAAACACTTCAGACCAATACTGTCAAAAAAAATATCTTTTTTCACTGTAAAAATGCAACAAAAAAGCTCCTGAATATTGTCAGGAGCTTTAAACAAGAATGGCAGTTATGACTAGTACATACCGTCCATACCACCCATGCCGCCCATACCACCACCTGGCATAGCTGGAGCATCATCTTTAGGTAAATCCGCAATCATGCAATCAGTAGTAAGCATTAAACCTGCTACAGATGCTGCATGCTGTAGTGCTGCACGAGTTACTTTAGCTGGATCAAGTACACCCATCTCAATCAAGTCACCAAATTCGCCAGTACCAGCATTATAACCAAATGCACCTTTACCATCTAGGACTTTATTTACCACTACTGATGGCTCATCACCACAGTTAGCAACGATCTGGCGTAATGGAGCTTCGATTGCTTTTAATACAATCTTAACACCAGCAGTTTGATCTGGATTAGCTCCATCAAGATTTACAATTGAAGAACGCGCACGTAGTAAAGCAACTCCACCACCTGCAACAATACCTTCTTCAACCGCTGCACGAGTAGCATGAAGCGCATCTTCAACACGGGCTTTTTTCTCTTTCATCTCAACTTCAGTTGCTGCACCGACTTTGATCACGGCAACACCGCCAGCAAGTTTAGCTACACGCTCTTGTAATTTTTCTTTGTCATAATCAGAAGTAGATTCAGCGATTTGTTTACGAATCAATTCAACACGCGCTTTGATATCATCTTGGCTACCAGCACCATCGATAATAGTAGTATTTTCTTTACCGATTTCAACACGTTTAGCCTGACCTAAATGAGCTAATTCAGTTTTCTCTAGAGATAAACCAACTTCTTCAGCAATCACAGTACCACCAGTTAAAATAGCGATATCTTCAAGCATAGCCTTACGACGATCACCAAAACCAGGCGCTTTAACCGCAGTTACTTTCAGAATTCCGCGCATATTATTAACTACTAGCGTAGCTAATGCTTCACCCTCAACATCTTCAGCGATAATCAGTAATGGACGGCTAGATTTTGCAACCTGTTCCAAAACTGGCAATAGATCACGGATATTCGAGATTTTTTTATCAAATAATAAAATAAATGGATTATCTAGTAATGCAATTTGTTTATCTGCATTATTGATGAAGTATGGCGATAAATATCCACGATCAAACTGCATACCTTCAACGATATCAAGTTCATTACTAAGACCGCTAGCTTCTTCTACAGTGATAACACCTTCTTTACCTACTTTATCCATAGCTTCAGCAATGATTTCACCAATTTCAGAATCAGAATTAGCAGAAATTGAACCGACTTGCGCGATTTCTTTAGATGTAGTACATGGTTTAGCAATATTTTTTAATTCACTAACCAATGCCTCTACTGCTTTATCAATACCACGTTTAAGATCCATCGGATTCATACCCGCAGCAACGTATTTCATACCTTCTTTAACAACTGCCTGAGCCAATACAGTAGCTGTAGTAGTTCCATCACCAGCAATATCATTTGTCTTTGATGCCACTTCTTTAACCATCTGCGCACCCATATTTTCAAACTTATCTTTAAGTTCGATTTCTTTAGCGACTGATACACCATCTTTAGTCACTAACGGCGCACCAAATGAGCGTTCTAATACAACATTACGTCCTTTTGGACCAAGAGTCACCTTTACTGCATCCGCAAGTAAGTTAACCCCACGTACCATCTTATCACGGGCATCAATACCAAATTTTATTTCTTTAGCTGCCATATTTTATGTCCTCTAATTTATTTACTTAAACTTTATGAATTAACTTATTAACCAACGATAGCCAAAATGTCGTCTTCACGCATAACTAGTAATTCTTTACCGTCCATTTTTACCGCTTGACCAGAATATTTACCAAATAATACGCGATCACCAGCTTTAACACACATCTCCTGACGTGAACCGTTATCAAGTTTTTTACCCGAACCAACTGCTACAACTACACCCATATCTGGTTTTTCAGCTGCACTACCTGGTAAAACGATTCCTGATGCAGTTTTTTCTTCAGCTTCAACGCGCTCAACTACTACACGGTCATGTAAAGGCTTCAATGTTGCCATATCTAACTCCTAAAAAAGTTATAGTAACAATAAAAATTAATCTAACAATTGCTATATGGGAGTATAAAAGAGGATTTCAAGAGCTTTTTATAATTTTTTTGCAAATAAAAAAACCACTTCATGCTGAAAGTGGTTTTATTTTACCGTATAAGCTAGTTTTTCGGACAGCTTGAGGATGGAACTTCTAAGGCAATACCATTGGGATAACCACGATAATGCACTGCAAATAGTTTATTCAAATATGCCAAGAAGCCAGTTTGCCCACAACCAAGCCGGATTGACAAGCTCTGCCAGTTTACTTGGTTATTTATATCAGTTATGGTAGCTGGTGACCAGCCAGCCTCAGCTAATCCAGCCATCTTTGGTAATGCCATATAAATCATATGCTCATAAGTAGCCAGATTTTCTGCCCATAAAGTACCTTCAAGTCCAAGTATATTTTGCTGATACGCTGGTGCTATCTGATTAACTGTCTGGGTAGCACTCACTGCACTCATTAATGCTGCTTGCGTATCGGAAAATCCGGTTGCCCAAGTGAAACCTGGCTCAGTTATCGCTGGGTTATACGCTAGATCAAAATAGGTTTCATCAGCATAATCTAGAACAACTGGATAGCCAGATTCAGCCAATACTTTTGCTTGTGGAATCCCACCAGTGGAAGTATTCCAGATCCACACATGCCCTGCCTGCGCTGCTGGCACTACGTTTTGTCCCAAAGCAGTTTCATCGGTCTGGATATATTGTTGCCAACCAGATATTTTAAGATTTGGATTTTTTGCCGCAAACATCTGGAAAAATAACTGTGATTTACCCAATGCACTTAGATTAGCCCATTGTCCACTACAGCTGCTATCATTTGTCCAAGCGCCAGAACTTACCTCATCGCCTCCAACACTTATTTCATTGTTTATAGCATAAAGTGTACTTTGGTTGTTAAAGATGGTCGCCGCCTGATTAAAGATATTATCAAATAGCGTAGTAAACTTTGGACCAACCGATGTTGTGCTGTTGTAAGTACACACCGGAAGTACATCATCAGTATAACCTTGCACCGAGATAAAATCAGATTTATCGTTTGGATCAACCAGCTCATCAGGAAAAGCTTTAATCAGTGAGCGCGCATGTCCGGGAGTATCAATTTCGGGAATGATAGTAATTCCACGCTTATTCGCATAGCTAACAAGTTCAGCTAAATCATTCAATGAATAGGTTCCGGTATATGTAGTATTATATTGCGGATAAGTAAGATCATTAAAATTAGTAATATCCAGATTACCCTGAATAAACATTAATGCCGTAATACTATTGGGATAACCACGCACATCAGCCACGGATTTAATGCTTGGATAAGCGGCAAGTCCAATTCGGGTGCCTTCATCATCAGCAAAATGCATATGGAGGGTATTTATCTTATGTGCCAATGCCAGATCAATTAATACCTTAATCTCGGCAACGCTAAAGAAATGACGTGCAGTATCAAGTAAAACCCCACGATATTTAAAGCGTGGATAATCAGTAATTGTAGCTGCCGCCAAAGTAGAGTTCTGGTTCCAAAGCTGACGTAAGCTTTGTAATGCATATAGCACACCAGTATTATTTAACGCATAAACATAAATTACTCCATTTCCAATTGCAATCTGATAACCCTCGGGATTATTAGCAATTAATGTAGTATCACTTAATTGTTTTATAACTATACCACTAGTTACATTAGGCTGATTATCAACCGTAGCTGATATTCCAAGATCTTTAGCCAGATCATCACGATAAAAATTTGCCACAGTGTTATCAGTATTTAACTCATTATGTATTGCTAAACCACTTTGCAGTGTATAACTACCAGTTCCAGCTACATATGTAACTGGACTTGGGATAAGATTAACACTTTCAATAAATGAATTTGAATTTGCCCAGATAGTATTTATATGCTGATTGATCTGTATATTAACTGCTGTCGCATCATAATCCAATAATTGATAAGTAGTAGTTGTTGTTGGAATATTAGAAACTTGGCTTCCTGAAGTAATAAAGAAGTTTTGTGGAACTGCTGAATAATTACCTGCATTCCATTGATTATTATGTAGTAGATTAACAACATAATTAACCCCAGATTCTAGAATAAAACTGCCTTCTGGTGCCAGAACCGTTGTATAGCCAGCACTTAAATCTTGACTAGTTATTGAGGAAGTCGTCTGATATTTTAAATTAGCACAGCTAGTTGAATTTTCTATACAAATTTGCATAAGCAAATCAGGGTTTACTGATTGCTGAGTAGTTACCACAGTATCAAAGCTGCGAGGCATATAAAAGCCAAACTGCCAGTTAGATAACTTATTATTCCCATTGGTAAATTTTATTACCGTTGAAAACTGACTTGCCTGAGTATCACCAGCCATTTTACCAACTGTTACTGAGCTTATATTGATTAGTGGAGTAGTATTGCTACTGGATGAATTGCCACTGCTACAAGATATAAGTAATGGCAACACAGCAAAAGTTAAAGCTATTTTCTTCATTCTTTATTCCTGAATAAATGAGTCCTTAGAATTTTATCAGAATAAAGAAGCAGACAGTAATACAATATTGAATAACAGATATTCAGGATTATAGACTAAAACAAATTGAAGTTTCTAGGTTGTTGTTTCGCTCCTTACTTACTACTTGTAAGCCACGTCACTCACGCCTACCATGCTCCTTCAATCTGATTTAGTATACGAACTTTAAATTAGATGATCAACCTACAATATATACTTGACCAGTCTGAGCACCTTCAACACTTTTACTATATGCTAAAGCAGCTTCAGCCGCCGCAACAGGTTTATAACCTCTAAAAAATGGTGCATAACCTGCCATTGCTTCAGTAATTACAGTTGGGCTTACGATATTTATTCTTAAACCTCGTGGTAACTCTATTGCAGCATGTTTAACAAACCCATCAAGTGCCCCATTTACCATTGCAGCACTACTACCCAAAACTATTGGGTCACGATTAAGAATGCCACTAGTTAAGGTAAAAGAACCTTTATCATTAAGATGCTTAATTCCTTCCATAACTATATTTACCTGCCCCATTAGCTTATTGTCTAGTCCCTTAGCATAAAGTTCAGGCGTCATCTCTTCTAATTTGCCGAAATGAACTTTACCACTGGCAATAACTACCGCATCCAGATTTGTTACCTGAGCATACATTGCCCGAATCGAATCCAAATTACAAATATCAACTTGAACATCACCCGTTTTTGTCCCCGCAGTAATAACTTCATGTCTTTCTGCTAGCTCAGCAACAATTGCCTTACCGATTGTACCACTCGCACCAATTACCAAAACTCTCATCATTTATCCTCACACTGTTGAATTAAGTGCTCAATTGTAACGACTATTTACATCCACTGTCAAATAATCCATAACTAACTAATACTATTGAGATTATTAACATAATATTATTCACCAAAAATTAAACCACAAAAAATATAAGTTTATATAACCACAATATAAAAAATGTATTACAATATCTAAATAAACAAGGTTATTTAAAATACCTTATCTTATTTAAACTTATCGGAGACAAAAATATGAATGCATCAGAATTATTTAATAACCTTTGGGATCAATACGTAAAAGAAAGTCCCGAAGCACTTGAGATTTATAATAAATTTGTAGAATTTGGCGAAGAGGTTATTAATGATCACATTGCCTTTCGCACCTTTGATGATCCGCGCATCAATGTTGAGCAACTAGCAATTCATTTTGAAAAACTTGGTTATGAAGTAAAAGGTGAATATGTATTTGAAAGTAAATGCCTAAGAGCTAAACATTTTGAACATAAAACCGACCCCAAACAACCAAAAGTATTTATCAGTGAGTTAACAACCAGTAAATTCAGTCAATACTTACAGGATAAAGCCAAAGAATGTGTAGAGCGGATTCCACAAGCGTTTTTGGGCACGCCTGAATTACTCTATTCTGGTGCAATCTGGGCTGATCTTGATTATGAAGTATATCAGAAACTTCTTGCTGAATCTGAGTACGCTGCATGGCTCTATGTATTTGGATTTCGCGCAAATCATTTTACTGTCTATATCAATGAATTAAAAAAACTTGATACAATTGAAAAAGTAAATGAGTTTTTAAAAGAGAATGGATTTACCCTAAATACCGCAGGCGGTGAAATAAAAGGGACTCCAGAAGAACTCTTAGAACAATCCAGCACCATGGCAAATAAAGTTCCAGTAAAATTTAGTCAAGGAACTTATGAAATTTTGAATAGCTTTTATGAATTTGCCAAACGCTATCCGCAAACTGATGGTTCAATTTATCAGGGTTTCATTGCCAAATCAGCAGATAAATTATTTGAAAGTACTTATGTAGGCGGCTAATTCAAATAACCATTGACCTCCTGATTCATAAATGCAGCAGGAGGTCAATTTACTTTGTTAATAGATCTAAAAAAAATCCACCACTACTATGAAAATGTAACCAACTGATTTCTACCATTACTCTTTGCCTGATATAAAGCCTTATCTGCAATGGCAAGTACATTAGAAGCAGCGTCGAGTTTAAAGGGCAGAAATATTGCAAGACCAGCACTAATGGTAATAAATGGACTAACCTTTGAATAAGCATGCTGGATTTGAAGTTTCTCTACAGCCTTAATCACTTGATCTACTAGTGAAATAACTTCTTCTTTTTCTAACTCAGGTAATACCAAAACAAATTCTTCCCCACCATAACGAGCAACAAGTGCCCCCTTAACCATATTCACGTACTTTTTCAGACATTTTGCTAGCTCAATCAGACAAACATCCCCCATGCCATGCCCATAATTATCATTATAGTTTTTAAAATAATCAACATCAATCATAACTAGGGAAAGTTTCTGTTGCTGTTTTTGACACTCATCTAAAATAAGAGGTAGCCTACCATCCAGATAACGACGATTAAAAATCTGGGTTAATCCATCTATTTGGGCAAGCTCTTCCAACAAATCACTTTTAAGTTTCAAGCTCACCTGATTCCGCACACGAACCTTGACAATTGCGGGATGAAATGGTTTGATTATATAATCAACCGCCCCAAGATTAAACCCAGCTTCTTCATCGTCAACATCATTTTTGGCGGTCACAAATATAATGGGAATCTTGTTGGTATTATTTTCCGCTTTTAACCTTCGGCAAACCTGATAGCCATCGATAGTCGGCATGACAATATCAAGTAATATTAGATCTATTCTTTCCCCCGAAGAAGCAATCTCAATAGCCTTTTCACCACTTGTTGCAACCTTTAGGTGATAATCATTTTTCAGAATCTCAGATAATATTTGGATATTTATAGGTGTATCATCTACAATCAAAATAGTAGCTTTATATTGATTCATGAGACTCCACTCCACTAACAAAAATATTTAAGCCATGTACTCTCAACTCATGCTGTAAACCATTAGAAAGCTGTTCCAGCTTTAATATCTCAGAATCATTAGGAGTTTTCCCATTCTTTATTGAAAGTTCAAGTTTAGCAAAAAAATTTGCTAACCCAGTGACATAAAGATTGGCACATGCTCCACGTAAAGAATGGCTGGCTCTAAATAACTCATCAATACTCCTGAGCTCTGACTCACCACACAACAAGATATATTGCTCTATTTGCTGCAATAGTTTAGAAAATAATTTAGCTAATAATTCATGGTTATTGGCGAAAGTTCTCTCAATACTCCCCCAATCTATACCCAAGATGGAATCCAAATTTGGAATAACTATCGCGTCTCCCTCTTGATAACACCAGTGAGCAATTTTTGTGTATAACTCCTGCATGTCAATTGGCTTAGCTATATGATCACACATTCCTGATGCAAACATATTTGCTTTATCCTCAGCCATAACGGTTGCAGTTAAAGCAATTATTGGTAATTTAGGATTAGCTGCATGGATCAGCTTTGCAGCATCATAACCACTCATGATCGGCATTTGGAGATCCATTAATATCAGATCAAATATTTCATTTTGCTCAATAATGAAGTTAACTACCTCCTGACCGTTATTGGCAATAGTTATCTGCGCACCTACTCTGACTAGCATGGCAGTAACTACTTCCTGATTAATTTCATTATCTTCAGCTATCAAAATTCTGAGGGTGCTAAAATCTGTAATCGCAGTATTTACACTAGTATATTCATTATATGAATAAACTCCTTTTAGTGCATCCTCCATTGACTGAAGTAACATATGTGGTAAAACTGGTTTTTGTAACAAAGTAATTTGCTCATTATTTCCTAAATTGATTTCCTCACTAGAATATGCACTAACTATCAATACTGAAGGAATCTGTCCTTTTATTAACCCGCCAGCAGCAAGCTTGCGAATTTTATTAATTGCATCTAACCCATTCATACCAGGCATTCGCCAATCCATCAGTATAAAATCAAATCCTTGGTTTTCAGATTCAACCAATATTTTTGCAATTGCATTTTCAGCACTATCCGCTTCAATAACTTCATAGCCATTTTTTAATAAAATTTCCCTAAGAATATCACGCGCAAGCTCCTGATCATCAACAATCAGAATTCGCTTACCATGCCCTACAGATAAAGCTTGGGAATTACTCTCCTGCTGTATATGTCTAACAATAGGCAAGCGCAACTGGAAATAAAAAACCGAGCCATGGTTAAGCTTGCTGTCAACCTTGAGCTGACTACCCATTTCCGCAAGTATTTTGCTACTAATAACTAACCCCAGACCTGTACCGCCATATTTCCTAGTAATAGAAGAGTCCGATTGGGTAAATGGCTTAAATAACCGTGATAGCTGTTCTTCACTAATTCCAATTCCAGTATCTTTTATACTAAATTCAATCAAGGCCAGATCATCGCCTGACTCTAGAAGATTAAGTTTAAGCTCAATATAGCCTTTTTCGGTAAATTTTATCGCATTACTCAATAAATTATTAATCACTTGGGTCAAACGTAATGAATCTCCAAGCAATTCTGTAGGAATATCATCATGCATCCGTACATAAAACTCAAGCTTATCCAAATTTCCATTAGTTACAGAAAAAACAGTTACTATCTGATGGATTAACTCGTGAAGATTAAATGGTTGCTGCTCAAGCTCCAGTTTACCCGACTCAATCTTAGAATAATCTAAAATATCATTGATTATACCCAGTAGCAATTTTGAAGAGGCGGTGATTTTTTGCAGATACCCACTCTGAATATAGTCTAGTCTAGTTTGTAATAAAAGTTGACTTAGTCCAATAACTGCATTTAACGGTGTCCGAATTTCATGACTCATATTCGCCACAAACGCACTTTTTGCAATGCTCGCTGCCTCGGCTTCTGCTTTTGCCTGAATCAACTTAGTTTCATAACTTTTCCGCTCGGTAATATCCTGGAGTACACCATAAACCCGGTAGCATTTACCATTCTGCATTTCGGGAAACCCTTTGCATCTAACCCATTTCTCATTACCCAAATAAGTAACAATAATAAATTCATCATCAAATGGAATACCATTTTCAATCGCATTGCCAAAAAGTCGAATTATTTTGTCCCGACTTTCTCCTTCTTTATAAAAAGAAACCCCATCTGTAACTGAAGGCTGAAATCCAGCTGGTGTTTCATGCATTTGCGCGGTATATTCACCCCAATATACAGTATCACGTCCAACATCATATTCCCAACTACCAACCAATACCAATTTTGCCGTCTCTGCCAAAAGTTTTTCACTATGTTTAAGCTTATCATCAAGTTCAACAAATTTGGTAATATCCTTGGCAATTCCCAAGTAACCTGTAATTTGTCCATCCGCTCCCCGAAGAGTAGTAATAGTTAATTCAACTTTTATCCTGTTAGCATCTTTGCCAATCCATGTCCATTGACCAATATCCGGTGCGCTAGTCATCCTTGATTTATGAATAAAAACCTCAAATCCAGGATTTATCCGACATATAGACTCCCTTGATAACTCACTGGCTTTTTGCTCAATTTCGGTAGAATCATGAAATATTGTCAATGAATTAATACCAATCATTTCTTTGGCAGTATAACCAAGTAGTTGCTCGGCTCCATGATTAAAAATTTGGATAACTCCATTAATATCAGTGGAAATTATGGCATAATTTGTGCTATTTAGGATCTCACCTATCTCAGGTATTACATTCACTTTATTTATTCTCAACTAAAGATTTTTTTATTTCATTTCCTAGATTAACCGCAGCATCAAAAGCAAAGTTTTCAATCAGACGGATAAACTGATGAATTAATCCCTCAACAAAAGATCCTTTAGCCATGAAATCTAACTGTTTTAGGTCATCATTTTCAACAATTTCATTAACTGAAATTACCTGCATAACTTTATCAAGTATTTCCAAAATCGAGTCAGTATTAGTTGAAAAAGTATTCAGTCCACCATATTCTGCATATAAGCTATTTTGTAACTTATTTAATTCAAAATTGAACTGCGTGATTAACTTATTCAAACTCTCATAATTTGTTTGACTAAAGCCGCTATCAGACTTGGTTTCTTCTTCCAAACTACTAAATAATGTAAAAAGTGGATTTAGTCCTAAATTACCAGCAGCCCCCTTGAGAGAATGCAGCAAATTACAAATTTGGCTTTGAGAGTGTTTCTCTATACTGCTAGCTAAAAGTAACATAGCTTCATCAAGCTGTATACTAAACTGCCCAAATAACTTCAATGCTTTCTCAAGGTCACCATTTACCACAGTTTTTATATACTCTAGATCAATAATAAAATCAACATATTGCTGAATCTGTTTTTCTGACATTTCTGCCTCAACACCAAGATCTACCTTCAACCATTTGGCAACTGTCAAATATAGTTTATTTGTTTCAATAGGTTTTGCAATATGATCACACATTCCCGAATTCAACATCAGTTTAATATCTTCACTCATAACTGTTGCCGTTAAAGCAATAATCGGCAAATTTGGTAATTGTTGATGAATAATAGTAGCAGCCTCATAACCACTCATCACAGGCATTTGTAAATCCATTAAAATCAGATCTATTTTGGCAGAATTGTTATTCGTAACCATATTTACTGCTTCAAGCCCATTATTAGCGATCATGACTGTTGCACCGATCTTATTCAACATAAGACTTGCAACTTCCTGGTTAATCAGATTATCTTCAACCAGCAAAATATTTTTACCTAAGAGTGAAACCAATTGTGGTTTAGCTTCCGGCATTTCCTGCAAGGTACTATTGATACTAAGTTGCAGAGCATTAATCAGCATTCCACGCGTCACTGGTTTAGTAAGTAAAGCAACATCATCTTCTTTGGTCAAAGCTATCTCATGTTTTGAGTACGCACTTACCAGTAAAATTGTTGGCGCAGTTCGCCCCAATACTCCCTCTTTCGCCATTAGCTTTAATTTACGAATAGCAGTTAAACCATTCATGCCAGACATTTTCCAATCCATAATTACAAAATCAAAGCCACTGTCTTTATCTGACAATATCATGGTCAAAGCTTCCTCAGCACTCTGTGCCTCAGATACATTCTGGCTAAGTCCCTCGAGAATATTTCGTAAAATATTTCTGGTTATGGGTTCATCATCAACAATCAGAACTCTTTTGCCCCTAATTTTAGTCAATCCTCCCTCTTCAGGAACATCTTCGTATGGCAGGTTTAAGTTGAAACTAAATTTAGAACCAATACCGGACACGCTCTCAAGATTTAATTCAGACCCCATAACCCGCAGAATCTGGTTACTGATGACCAACCCCAGTCCAGTTCCGCCATATTTACGGGTAATCGAGGAGTCTGATTGGCTAAATGGTTTAAATAGTGACTGCTGTTGCTCCTCAGCAATACCGATACCAGTATCTTTCATCGAAACCAGAAGTGAGACGGTTTTTTCCGGCGGATTAATCGATAATAAACTAATAGTCAGTTCAATTTTACCTTCTGGAGTAAATTTAACGGCATTACTAAGTAGATTTGTCAGGACTTGTGCAATCCGTAATTTATCACCAAAAAGATTTTGGGGAACATTATTATCAACATGGATAAAAAATTCAAGATTTTCAGGAGAACGATTATTTGCAATAAATATAATTATCAACTGGTTTAAAACTTCATCAAGATTAAATCTCACCTTTTCAAGCATTAACTTGCCAGCCTCAATTTTTGAATAATCAAGAATATCATTAATTATCCCTAGTAGCAATTGTGAAGAATTGATTATTTTATTAACGTAATCCTTTTGAATATGATTAAGCGAGGTATCTGTAAGTAACTGGCTTAATCCAATAACTGCATTCATTGGAGTTCTAATCTCGTGGCTCATATTAGCGACAAAATTACTTTTGGCAATGCTTGCTTCTTCGGCAGCTTTTCTTGCTGCAATCAGGTTTGCTTCATACTCTACCTGCTGACTGATATCAACTACTACCGACCAGATAACTTCGCGACCAGTATGATCAGTGGTCAAAATACCATTTAGCAGAACTGGATAACAGCTGCCATCTTTCCTGATGTATTCTTTTCTATACGGACCATAAAGACGTGTTGCTTTTAAGGACTCCAACTGAATCTGCTCTTGCTCCTGATATTCAGAAGGGGTTATATCCCAATAATCACTTTGTTTTATCTCTTCAAGAGTATAGCCGATTGAATTAAGTAATGAGTTATTGGCTTCAAGAAAAGCACCTGTCGCAAAATCATTCATGGCAATACCAACTGGCGATAATTCAAACAGATTCTGGAATTTTTCCGCAGTTTTTTGCAATTCATTCTGCAATATCTTATAGTTACTGATTTCTTGATGAGTACCATACATTAATTCAGGCTTCCCATCATTAGTCCAGGTAGTAACTTTTCCACGATCAAGCACCCAGACCCAATACCCATCACGATGCCGCATACGTATTTCACAAGCATAAAATTCAGATTTGCCAGTAAAATGCTCCTGCAATAATTGATTTCTACGAATTTTGTCATCCGGATGCATACATTTAGTCGAGGTGTTTATATCTGTAGGAGCTAACTCCTCCAATGTATAACCGATTGTTTCAGCCCATTTTTTATTAAAAATAGTCGCACCAGTTTGAATATTCCACTCCCAAGTGCCAAGACCAGTACCATCAATCATATAGCCCAATCGTCCACGCTCAGCATCCAATTCCCGTACCAGATTGACCCGATCTGAGATATCATGGCAAACTCCGTACATTCTGAGGCAGATTCCATTTTCCATAACCGGAAATCCTTTGACCCTCATCCACTTATAGTTACCCTGATAACTGACTGCTCTAACCTCAATATCAAAGGATAAACCACTAGCCACACTTTCCATAAACGATGAATTCACTTTATCACGATAGTAACCTTCTTCATAAAACCGACTAACATCGGCTTCATAGGAAGAAAGATAATCTAGTGGTGCCTCAAATAACTCATACATCGTCTTAGTCCAAAGCACTTCGCCACTAAGCAAATTAACTTCCCAGCCACCAATCAGCCCCATCTGTCCAGTCTGTTCAAGTAACTCTCGGCTAAACTTTAGTTTCTCATTAGCAATTACCAGCTCAGTAATATCTTTGGCAATCCCAAGATAACCATAAATTTCACCATTTTTATCAAAAAGAGCCGTTACACTTAATTCAACTTGTAACCGACTGCCATCTTTTCTGATATATGTCCACTGATTAGTATCTGCACCACCTAAACGCGAGCGATAAACAAATACTTCAAATCCCGGAGCAATAGCAACATTAAATTCAGTAGACAGCCTATCTGCCATTGCCGCAACCTCTGCTGAATCATGAATAATTGCTGGAGTTTTTAAATTAATGACTTCGCTTGCCGAATAACCAAGCATCTCCTCAGCACCAGTATTAAAACTTTTAATGATCCCATTACAGTCGGTAGAAATTATTGATTGTTTAGCTGAATTGAGAATTGCATTTTGTAACCCGGACATCTGAATAATTTCATCCATTAATCGATGCTGTTCAGTCACATTGGTAAATGTACCAACTACCCGGCGAACCACGCCATCCTGGTCTATAATTCCACAACCACGAACAATTAACCATAACGTCTGGCCATTTTTATGATGAAATCTTGCAGTTAACCGATATGGAATCTTATCTGAAACAGCTAGGTGGCTTGCCTTAGTGACCATTTCAGCATCTTCAGTAAAAATAACCGTCTGCCATAGCCCAAGGTTATCATCCTTAAACTCATACTCTTCATAACCGAACAAGATACGAACGTTTTCACTATAATATACCGCCCCAGTCTCAACATTCCAATCCCACCAGCCATCATTGACCGCATTTAAAATAGTTTGATATAACTGCTCATTCTGAGTAAACATCACTGCACTAGCATTTTGCTTCTCAAGTTCATGTTCAAGCATTACCTGATGGCTAATATCGCGAAAACTGGCATAACAAACTAATGGATTGCCCGAAGAAGCATCTCGCTGTATCCCTATTTTGGCGCTAACATGTAGTTTTGATCCATTATAAAGAAGCAAAATCAGCTTCTGATCATAAATATCACCAATTAACATTTGTTCAAACATTTCGGTTGAAGCGGCGTGACACTCTTCAGCACATAAGATGAAGATTGACTGATTAATTAAATAGGTCTTATCCGGATAACCCAGAACATTAACTAGCGTATCATTACAATTAAGAATAAGGCGGTTCGAGTAATCAAAGGTTAAATATAGATCTGGAGCATTTTCATAAAGCAACATGTATTGATGTCGGCTCTTATTTAACAGCTTCGTCCGTCGGTACACCAAGCGCTTAAGGTTACGGTTACTCTGATTAATCGTATAAACTAGAACAATCAACAATGAAGAAAGCACACTGACTAATAAGCCAAAAACCAGAAATAGCAATGGCTGAAAACTCATCGGATGCTCATTAATATATTGCTGGCTTGGCCAACTATCGATCTTCATTACTGCGCCATTAACTGGATATGCAGAAGTAGTTAAATGATTAAGAAAATTATTTACCGGATCAGTTGTCTTTATTTGCTTAAAAAGCAGTTGATTATCTATAAATATTTTAAAATTAAGCTGCCCTAATCCACTATCATTATCAATAACTCGCTGCAAAATTTTGTCTATTTTTAGTAGTGCCAGCTGCTGGATTTTACCTTTATAATTTAAACACCAATAATAGGTATTGTGAAATAGAATTGTATCCAAACTAGCATTAGCTGATAAGCCAGTTATGCCTCTGCAACTGCTTTCGATCTGTGCCAATTGCTCTGAATCAAAAGGTGTCACGCTATTTTTTATATGACTAACACCAATATTATCAACGACTTTCAGCAAAACTAGCTCATTAAAATTATTCAAATAACTTTGGCTATCAGTTTCCCATAAAGCATTGTTAAAACTATCCACAGCCAAACGCCGATAAAATCGTTCAAGGGCAAGAACATCAGCTTTAAACTCGTTAGCAAGATTGGTAACTAAAATCTGATTATTGCGAAGTAAACTATCAGCATAAAATTTATGCGCACTGAGAATTAGTAACTGCCATTGAAAAATTACAAAAGTAACCAAAACTGCAAAGAAAGAGAGTGCTGATGCATATATTTTTATTGCCTTAAAACGAATAATTTCTCGATAGATAAATAAAAATTGGGTCGTAGCAAGTAAAAAAATACCTATAGCGGTATGAATTGCAATACCAATTGAACTAACCCAAGAGTAAAGAGATGGGAGATGAAAAGCATAACCAACCATTGCAAGCGAGCTTAGAATAAAAGCAATTGCGATTAAAAGCAGCTGGATAAATAACATAATCGTCCGGTAGGAACGAACTACATTAAAAATTAGCGCTAGATTTAGAACAATAAAAGAGATGGCTGTAGTTGGGGACATTCGTCCAGGTAAAAATGCTACTTTGTTAAGATAGATCTGAAGCACAACAGAATCAATTCCAAAGTTAATACCAAACAGATACTCGGATAAAGTAAGAATATTAATTATACCTGAAAGATAACATGAAAACAAAAACCAGCGATGCCTACCCAAGCGAAGTGTAATTGCAACTCCGCTTAAAAAAAAGCATAATGCAGTGTTAAACTGCATCGGAGAGTAACTGGGTAAAATATGAACAATTTGGCTACTCTGGATACACCAGCCAAACATTACAAATAAACCAAGAGACATGATAATTAAAGCCAGAATCTGAATAATTAGTTTAAATCCGCCAGTTATATTTTTCATAACCACTCTCAATATTAACTCTGACTATATTTTTCCATGTGCAGTTGACAGGCATCTATAAAGGCTAGCGTTTGCCCAAGTATATATCCCTGAAAATATTTATAACCTATTCCCTGTAATATCCGTAGCTGTTCAAGAGTTTCAATCCCTTCAGCTACCAAATCAATATTCATTTTTCTGGCATAAAAGCTGATAGCTTCAAAAATTGCCAGACTATTTTCATAATTATCATGCCGAGGATTTAATGCTCGGGCAAAAGACATATCCAACTTTACTGTATCAAAACGACATTCCATGAGGCGCTGTAAAGAGGAATATGCAACCCCAAAATCATCTAATGCCAACCTGATACCAAATTGGTGGACTTTTTCGATTAATTGTCTGAAGAAATGAGAGTTTTTGGCATCATCAGGCATAAGCTGATTTTCAGTAATTTCAAATTCCAGCTGTACATTTTGAAAAAGCTCTTTATTTATAACATAAACTTTTAATAGCTCATCAACATGTAGTAAAAAATTCTCGACTGACAAGGCTAGATTTATTGATATTTTTAATTGGGTAGTTGAAAGCAAATGAGACCAGCATTCATTCTGAAGAAGAAGAATAACCTTGTCTAGCATCAACTGGTTTAGTTTACTACTGAAGCCATTTTCCATAATATAGTCAATAAACATGTCTGGATTAAGTATATTACCATCGAGATCAAGTCGAACCAACACCTCATAACCAATAATCTGATTTATATCAGTTCCAACAGGCTGCAATACAATAAAAAAACGGTCTTCATCAAAGAGTTTCTGAATTGCTGCCGGAAAATCAAGTTTATTATATGATAACTCACTATGCACTGGATCAAATTTAATTAGATTTATTTTTGCTCTTTTGGCAAAATTGATACTGCTTGCCAGGGAGGAGTAAAGATTATTTACATTAAATGACAGATTTAGATTAAGCAGATAAGCAAGGCGAACACTACATTCAAGGATATTGCCATTTACATGATATGGAGTAGACAGTGTTTCATAAAGCCGCTCGAGTAATTCCAAATCTACATTATCACTTACAAGTATCATAAATTCATCACCATTCATCCGGATTAGCACCTGCTGATGATTAAAAAATTCACGAATCCTCATACATAATGAGATTAAAATTGAATCTCCTGCTTGCAAAGAGTAGAAATTATTTATCTTGGCAAATTGATTAATATTTATCAAAATTGCATTTAATGGCTTTCCAAGACTAAGCGTACTAGTCACAAACTCATCAAGCATCTCCTGATAGAATGCACGATTATAAGATTGAGTCAACTCATCATAAATACCCGATGAATGAAGATTATTCTGCTTCCCTGAAATAGAATCTGCTTTCATAATAAAACTTCCACCTCAATACCATTTACTTTATACGAATCAGGAAACCCACTTTCAGGCTTAATCACAATTACCGGTTTCCTTTCATTTTGACTACCAACCAAATCAACACCTTTATATAATTTATCGGTAAAACTGGGGATATTCTCGATAATTCCGCTAGCAATGCCTTTATTTGGCAAAATCAACCTGACTCTAGCACCTGCATGCACCCTTGCTAAATATTTAGCATCGACAAACGCTAATACTCTAAATTGATCCTGACTTGAAATCACCAAAATATTCTTGTCTTTCGCAACAAACTCTCCACTATGAACTGCAATTTCCTTAATCGTACCATTAGTTGGCGCAACTAGATTTAATAATTCATTTTGTTTATTTTTATCTATCATTTCCAGTTCAATTTTGCGAATATCATCATCAAATACCTGAGCCTTATTTACCTCAAAATCAAGTTTGGCTTGAGTGATTCTTGCCAAAATCATTTTATATTGCTGTTCAGCATTCAAGTATAGCTGCCTGGCATCGTGCAGCTGCAATAAAGTAACAATGCCCTGTTTCTGATAAACCAACAAATTATCATAATAGCTCTTACTGGTTTTTATCTGCCCTAATGCCTGCTTCTTTAACTCTTCAAGCTCAGCTATTTCTGGATTTTGATAAGCATTTTTCTGTTGTAAAAGAGTTTCCATCTGGCGGCTTAGGGTAGTAATCTGACTTTCAAGAACTGGTGATTTTAGTTTAACCAAATTCATGTTTATTTTGACCTTATCACCCTGAAGATAATTGATTGATTCGACATAACCATCGATAGGAGCATTGATATTAAATTCCTCCGCTACTACAACTCCTTTTGCATGCGGATAGAAATTGTCATAAACAATTTTGCCAACAAGATAAATCATTGGTAATAATAAAAAAACAGCAAGTAAGTACCACTGTAATCGTGGAATCAACTTCTTGCCAAGTCCATACTCGGCTTTACTATTTGGATTGCGATTAACCTGTTTCAATTTGAACAAAAAATCACTCCCTATTTTTAAGAACCCACCACGGAGCCATAGAACTATAGCGATGGCTATTTAAGGTTATCTCATAGATAATTGCTATAGCAGTCCATATTCTCATTATGAACTGATAGATTGGCATCAAGAATAAATATGGAATCGTCAAAAAATCTCTACGTTTCCGTTCTGAAACCATTGTAATAAATATCACAAAATTTAGAAATGTAATTAATAAATAATAGAAATAGGTTAACAGTAATAAGGTTAGCACAAAATTTAACTGAAAGTTAAATAATATATAAGGAATATAGACTAGTATCGACAAGGGTACTACCAAATTAAATAACAACCCTCCCCACATCAAAAGAAATGATGTAGTAAACCGCATAAAGGATGAAGTAAGCCTCCCCCTGTAACGTTTAAGCCAAACATAGAACATATCGCCATCCCAACGTAATCGCTGCCGGAACAAAACACGCCAGCTTTCTGGGGCATCTGTATGGCTAACCAACCGTGAAGAGTGAAGAAGTCGCAATTTATGATAACGCGAAAACATCGACTGAATCCGAATAGTCAAATCAAGATCTTCTCCCGAACCAGTACGCCATCCCCCCATCTGTTTAAGCATTGTTTTACGAAAAAAACCAAATGCACCTGAAATTATATTCAAGCTATTTAATTCAGACAAGCCCTGTCTGGCAAGATTTATTCCAAGTAGATACTCAAGATTTTGCAGATTGGTCACAAGATTCTTACTGGCATTTCTTACTCTTACTGCACCACTTAGCGCAACAACACTTTGCTCAACAAACATCTGTGCTGCGACCTGTATCGATGTGTTATCACAGGAGGTCTCACCATCGAGAACCATAATAATTTCGCCTTTTGCCAATTGCAATCCCAAATTCAATGATGAAACCTTTCCTCCTCGAATATATTTAGGAATGACCCTAATTTCACGATTAGGAACATTTCCATAACTTTTAGCAATTGCTAATGCTGCAGCATAAGTATGCTGATTTTGTTTAGAGCCATCAACAATTACAAGAATTTCAATATTACCAGAGTAGATCTGTTCAACCAGAGAACGAATTGATAAAATCACCCCAGTACCCTCGCTGTAGCATGGAATAATACAGCTAATCGTTGGATAATACAATGGATAATTTGGACATCGACTAAAGCTTGCTAATAAAAATTGACGTAAAATTGTCAAAATAATTATCAGATAATAGGGTAGTTCAATAAGTAAGACAATTGTAAATAGCCCCATCAAAAATTGATAACGCCCAAGTTCCAAGATGGCTGTTGATATTACTATCAAATAAGAATGAAAATCCATTATTTAAACCATAACTCACGGAAATCTAAATTAACTATTTGATCTGCAGCATAGGCATTTAGTTTAGGCTCTTTCTCGGCATTACTAAACGTGGTCATTATGGATTTCATTAATTTCTCTTTGATTATATTTCCATCAATAACGGAAGATTTAGGAAAAAGAAAGAGAACTGTACCTAATCCAGAATTACAATATAAATCGGTAGTCCGTAGGGTCATTTTAAATGTTTGAGACAATTTACGGAAATCTAAGTCATCATTTTTTAAATCCAGCTCTAGAACAAGCATATTAAAATGTTCATCTGAATGCCGTTTATACAGACGAATTAACCATTCCAGCATTTGTAAAAAATAATCCTTGTGCGCATAATTTAACTTATCAAATAAATATAAAGTTTCACCTTTTATATAGCTCAAAAATTTACTGTCATTACCAATTTTTATCTGGTAAGCATGATAAGTATGTTTTGGTAATTTGTTAATATCATTAGCCAAATGCCCACAGCTTATACATAATGCAGAACTATTACCTTCAATAAAAATCTCCTGACAATTCAAACATCTTGAGCTTTCCAGCGGATGATCATAATCATCACCGATCAGTTTCAGCTTAGTCCGACAATTATTACAGCGTAAACCCTCTGGTACAATAAACTCAATTTCATTAGCAACATAGCCACATTTAAAGCAATGGACAAATTTACTTTCAATAATATTGCTACTATTACAATGGGGACAGTTTTCTGAAAACTTCAATAATTCAGACTGACAAAGACTACAACAGAAACAGTTATCGATATATTTTTTATCAGTAATTAAATTTAACTCTATCAACTCATTAATGATACTGTTAATTACGCCATAATCAATTTGGAAAAGTTGCTGAAGAAGATAAGTATATAATTGTGCCCCAAAAACCCCGGGTAATGGTATTAATGCTTCCGAAGGATAAAGAAACAGGTATTTTAAAGCCCGATGATACGTGTCATCGAGCTTTAAATCATCAAGCTGCTGATAGCGAACAAGAAGACTTTTAATTTCAGTAAAAAAATTTGCTGTGGCAGCAAATTCGAGATTGGCATAAATGGATTTACCGTTAATACTAACTACTGGTTTCAACCAACCCAAATCAGCCCGTAACCTAGTCACCAGCTTACCCAGCTGAATCTCAGCCCCATCAATCAAAATAAAATCATAATCTTCAATTTTATCTGGCAATGTATCTGCTAAACACTGCCGAACATTTAACTCAGGATGTTCAATTACAATACTACCAACAACAAGCACCTTAAACATGATTTAAAAAAACTCCTGTAGTAAATAAGCTGGCAATTATATGCTTTACGACTCAATACCTTTCCCAACTTTCAACTTCTTTATCCCGGCTAAAAACATTTATTAGCAAATTAACCAGCAAAACCAACCAAAGTACTGGATCAAGCAAATAATCCCAAAGATTATTTGAAGATTGCAGATGTAGATAAAACCCAAATAAAGCCACAACCAGCACTAATCCCAGCCGACGATTAGTTAACATTAACCCAAGGCTTAGAATAAAGATTATCCATAACATCAACCATGGTAAATAGCCATATGAATAAAAATCAATTTTAAAGAAACCAAAAGTAGATAAATATAATAGAAGCCCAACTATGGAAATAGCCACTTTTTCTACACTGTTTAATACAGGTGCTTTGCTATCACTAACATCAAACTGGTTAAAGATAATTAATATCAGTAGAACCCCGCTCGCAGTGCTAACATCACCGATTACCCCCCGCACCAACTCAACCAGCGAACTACCACGGAATAAAGGAATAAAATTAACCCCTAGAGTTAGAAGTATAAACAATAATGAACTAAAAAACAATGACCTTTTAGGAAGCTGAGACAAATATACCAGCAATAAAGATAATGCCATGGTATAAATAATTTGCTGGAAAAAATCAATGCTTAGCATGATTAATCTCTTCATTAAGCCAGTTACGGTTAAACCTTACATGTTTAATGTTCTGACGATTGTTGGTATATAAAATATCAATCAGATTACCATTAACCTGAATTGATGGATACGAAAACTCTTCACCTGGCTTATCTTCAAGCTGATAAACTGGGTGCCATTCGGTTCCATTATATGAAATAGCTAGCCATAAATGAGCGCGACTAATATCATTATAAACCATTAGCATCCGACCATCATTCAAACTGACAGCTGCTATTGAGGCATCTGGATTGGTTAGATTAGTTGGCTCAGGATCAGACCAATGCATGCCTCCATCAGTAGTTTGTGAAGTATATAAAATCCTTGATTCACTATCATTTGCACTATTACGGAAGAATGTCCAAGCATTTAAACTACCCACTGGAACCAAACTCGGTTGTAGCATTTTGTTTTTATTGGTAATTCGGATTTGCTGAATAAAGTTACCATCAGCATCAAACCTTAATAATTCAGGATATTTGCGGATAAATTCATGATAAACAGGCAAATAGAACCCGCCATCAGATAATCCGATCGCAGAAGTCCGAACAAGCGTACTTATATTAAAAAATGGGCTAATAACGATACGTTCAGGTGATGTCCAATGTAACCCATTATCTTGTGACTGCAAGTGATTTAGTGCACTTCCAGACCAACCACCGATACTCACGGATACAACAAAAAGATGTAAAACTCCATTAGCTGCACGATAAATAACCGGATTACCAACTTTGATCACATAACGATGATTCGCTTTGGCAATCATTTGTGGATCAACCAATGAAGTTGCCATATCCCATTTGCCATTATGGTAAGTAGAATGCCAAATCTTAACATCTGGCTGCCCCTCTTTGGTACCAGCAAACCAGAAAGCGAGGAGGTCATCATTTGCAAGCATAGTAAAAGAAGAACTGTGTGCAGCAGGTAAATATAGAGGCTGTGGAATTATTGCAGACTCAAAAAGTAAGGCTCTGCTTGACATTGACCTCACCGGAGAAGTTGATTCTATAATAAATCTAGGTTTTGCAATCATATCATGCTGCCGCTTCTGATAAAGCAAAAACCCAACCAGAAACAATGCTATAATGCCAACAACCTTACCGAACTTATTTTTCATTAAAAACTACGTTTATCCAAAGCATTAATCTCAGATACCAACTGGATAACATCATGAGTATTTTTTATCGCAAATAAGTCTGGATTATGAATAATTTGTTTATACAGTTCAGGATGGTGCGGACACGCCCCAATTGTTACCTGATTATCAATAGTCACCCCAAGAACCTCAGAACATATCCGTTTATACCGGGCTAATCGTTCAGGATCAAGAAATTCGCAGGCAACAATCTGATCTAGAGATCTACCACCAAGCTTTAGATACCCTTCACTACCCATAATGGTCAAAGATAACTCAATATTACGTGGCTCAGCTGCAAGCGATACTTCCATTGTTCCACCAAATGAGCCAAAATCAAATAAGGCATAAGTAGTATCACTGACATCAGTACCTTGAAATTTGGTATAAAAAGAATTTGCAGCTAAAACCTTGGGGGTTCCAAGTAACTGTTGCATAATATCTAGGTAATGGATACCAAACTCAAAAAGAACTCCTCCACAGCTACTATATTTACCACGCCAACCACTAAAATAGTCGAGTGGACGCTGCCAACGCTGAATCAAACCAACTCCTCGAATATCGCCTAATAGCTCCTCTACCATGATTCGTTTTGCGATAGCAATAGATGGATTAATCCTTACTTGTAAAACGCAAAAAGCATCAACATTATATCTAGCGGCAAGAGACTCAAGTTCCAAAACCTGATTAGCATCAAAAGACACTGGTTTCTCAACGATAATTGATTTGGATGACTCTAGTGCTTTCTTTGCCTGCACATAGTGTAGATTACTTGGAGTCAAGATTACAATACAATTAACTTCAGAGTCTTGATAGACCTCTTCTTCACTGGAGTAATACTTTAATTCAGGAAGTTGGGAACGCCATTTATCAATTACTGAGGCTCTAGGGTCAAAAAGACCAATAAACTGATAATCTTCAGGATATGCCTGTAGTGCAGCCAAATGACGACTAAAAATTGCTCCGCCACCCAAAACTGCCACCTTATACTTTGCCATTTCGCTACTCTTTGGGTAAAGTGATTTTCTGCTTCTCACTAGGTTTAAACAATATTATCTGCTTACCAATATGTTGAACAAACTGTGCTGCTGTTTCTGTCAAAAGTTGTGGGATAAGAGCTTCTCGAACTTCTCTGTCATCACTCATCACCTTAATTTTAATTAATTCGTGTGCATTAAGACTTGATTGAATCTCTTTAATAACCGAAGGCGTCACGCCATTATTGCCTATCATTACCACTGGCTGAATACCATGTGCCAACCCTTTTAAATATTGGCGTTGTTTAACCGTCAATTCACTCATAAAAACCTTCACATCCTATTAAAATTATTGAACCATAAGGTTCGAAAACTATCACATTCAAATTGATAGTCGATTTTATATTTATACTCAAAGCATTTAATTTACTAACTACTTACTCCCGTAACCTTTGAAAGCAAAAAATACCGTACTTGCAATCATCACCAGAAATGCCCAAACTGTCAATGGCTTATCAGAACCAAGGATTGACCACATACAAAACACTGCTGCAATTAGCCCCAGAGTAACATATAACCAGTAATTTTTGCTCCCAACTTCAATTTTACCAAGCTTTATCACTGCAAATGCCGAAAATATATATGGAATCAGATATAAAATTACTGACATGGTAATGATTTTATTAAATTGCTGCTGTGCTGTAGGTGAAATAGTCAAAACAACTACAAAGCTCATAACAACCGCAAGAATCGTAAGTCCAATTGCAGGAACGCCATGTTTATTCGTCTTGGCAAAAACGCTAGGGAAAAGATTATCTTCCGCCGCAGCACGGGCAGTATGTCCAGTTACTAGTGTCCAGCCAGCCATTGCACCAGAACAATCAATAATGGCAACAATTGACATCAAAATCCCGGCAGTATGGGAATGGAAAATTGTAGCCAGAGTATCTGCAAATGGTGAGCTAGATGCAGCAAGCTGATGATTTGGGATAATTCCCATCATTACTGTGCAAGTAGCAATATAAATCGTTGCCGCAATCATTACGCCTAGAATTGTTGCTAACGGAATGTTTTTTCTAGGATTTTTTACAACAGCAGCAGAGACACAGGCAGATTCAACACCAATAAACGCCCACATAATGTTATTAAACGAGGAGTTTACCGCAGTTATTGGCGTTTGATGAGAAGCATTCCAGCCCGCCATAAAAGTATCATAACTAAACCAGTGCCAGCCAAAAATAGCAACAAACAAAAGAGGAAAAACAGCCAAGAGAAAAGCTAGAGACTGGACGAGTCCAACTACCTTTGCCCCACGGATATTAAGCCAAGTAAAGAGCCAGATAATAATAATCTGAGTAGCGGCACTAATTGCCAGATTATTAAATAGGGGAAAAATATTTGCAAGATAACCAACCACAATAGTAACCATACTAACTAAAGCGATCCAGTTAGCAAGAGAATAAACAAAATTGGTTTGATAGCCGATAAAATCGCCAAACGCTGCTCTAGCATATGAATACGGACCAGCTCCTCCCGGAACGATGATAGCAAGTCTAGCAAACACCAAAGCGAGAGCAATCACACCCAACATTGCTACGCCCCAGCCAATAAGTGATATCCCACCTATTCCAGCAAGTGAGGCTGGTAACATATATACGCCAGAACCAAGCATATTACTTGTTACCAAAAACATCGCAGCAACAAGACCTATCTGTGAAATACCCTTTTTATTCGCAAGCATATCGCCTCAATATTAATAGACACTCTTCCAGTATTATACAATCTTTTTTAACTATCGGAAATTAATGAATGCATTTTGACCACTTTAGGATCCATAACAACTGTAAAAATGCAACCCTACCCTTTTAATTATAAATCTGTTAACATCGCTACTGATACTCACAAAATAATTAAATTAACGCTTTACATGACCAGTTATTTATTAAGAGATTTTTTTAAGAAAGAATAGTAGCAGATGATTACTATCCGTCAATTATTAATGAAAAATGATATTAGCCGACTGGATAATCGGGTGATTCTTCGTGAAATCACTGGGCTTACAGATGCACAACTTATAAGTCGTGATGATACACCTTTATCCGATCAGCAACTTATACAATATCAAAGCTGGATTGAGCGACTACAAAAAGGTGAGCCAATTGCATATATTATTGGCTATAAAGAATTTTTTTCACGAAGATTTAAGGTTACATCAGATACTCTTATTCCTCGTCCGGATACCGAGATCCTAGTAGAACAAATTCTAGCAACCGCCAAAAATGGTGATTCTCTGCTCGATATGGGAACGGGAAGTGGTTGTATAGCAATTAGCTGCCAACTGGAGAATCCAACCTTAAATGTTTCTGCTTGCGATATATCATTAGCAGCTCTAACTATCGCCAAAGAAAATGCTAGATTGCTTAATGCAGAAATTTCTTGTATTGAAAGCAATTGGTTTCAGGCTATTAGTGGAAAATTTGCTATAATTGCGAGTAATCCACCGTATATCCATGCAACAGATAATCATCTGGCTAATTTAGCATATGAACCAGCTTCAGCACTTACCGATTTTGCTGATGGTTTATCTGCTATTCGGCAGATCATACAAGATGCACCAAAGCATTTGTTAAATCAAGGTTGGTTATTGTTTGAGCATGGTTATGATCAGGCGAATAAGGTTAGGGAACTGTTGGGAAAACGTGGTTTTCAAAATATCAGTTCAGAGAAAGATTACGCCGGGATTGAAAGAGTATCTTATGGGCAATGGATAGAGTAAGTTTAAATACCTGAAAATCATTACATCATAATCTCTATTTTTATAAAACTATATAGTTATTAAGGAACTTTTGATGGCTTGCCCATTACACAAATGCGAAACAAAATGTTGCTGTCTTAAAGATAGCTGGTTATTTTTAATTTTTCTGGCTCTTGCCATTGGAATCTGGTTATCCGGTAAAAATCACGAACTTTTTCTAGCCATAAATAGCCACCATGATTTATTACCAGACATGTTCTGGGCTTCATTTAATTTACTTAGTTATTCAAAATTTTTCATTCTTCCAGTATTATTGATACTTATTACTGTTGTTAAAAAACGCAGTGCATTACCAAATGTTTTACTACTAATTATTCTTTACTATCTAGTTTTTGCGGCATTAAAAAAATTGGTCGGCGAAGCTCGCCCATACATAGTATTACCTGAAAACAGCTTTTTCTGGCTAAACTATTTCGAAGATGCGGTAAAATCAGCTTATAAATCTTTCCCTTCCGGGCATACCGGAAATATGGCAGTGTTTGCCTTTGCTATTAGCACCATGTTTTTTGCCAATAAACGCGGCTTACAATTCTTAATGCTATTTCTAGTTGCGGCAACTGCTTTTGCGCGTATCTGTACCGGATGGCATTGGCCGCTAGATGTAATTAGTAGTGGTCTAATTGGCTATGTGTTGGTAAAAATATGTTTTGCAATTAATTTAAGTCGTTGGTGTCCAAAGAAAAATGCGAGTAAGTGATCATTTAAGTCAGGCAAAAAAAACTCTATTTAGTTATGAGATTGTTCCTCCGTTACGCGGTTCTACTCCGATAACGGAAATCTTTTCAATTATTGAAAAGCTTTTACCGTATGATCCGAAATGGATTAATGTTACAACTCATGCTTCATCATTATTATATGTTGAAAATAGCGATGGAACGATTAGTAAAAGAATCCATAAGAAACGTCCAGGAACAATGGGCATTTGTGGTGTAATTCAGAATAAGTATGGAATTGATGCTGTTGCTCATGTTTTATGCCAAGGATTCTCACAGCAAGAAACCGAAGATGCCCTAATTGAGCTTAATTATATGGGAATAGAAAATATTCTTGCCTTAAAAGGTGATAATCTTAACTATAACCGCCAAATTGCCGACAATGAGACAGTCAATCGCAATGCAGTTGATCTGGTACGCCAAGTTGCCAAGATGCGCGATGGTAAATTTATAGCTGATACTGAATACCCTCCGGTAGACTTTTGTATGGGCGTTGCTGGTTATCCAGAAAAACACTTTGAAGCCGCCAATATGCAGCTTAATATTGATTATTTGAAGCAAAAAGTTGCTGCTGGTGCCGAATATGTAATTACTCAAATGTTTTTCGACAATGATAAGTACTTTGCCTATGTCGATGCCTGTCGTGCAGCAGGGATAAATGTCCCTATCATCCCGGGCATAAAAGTAATTAAAACTGCGAATCAACTAAATAGCCTGCCACGCTTATTTCATATTGACCTACCTCATGAACTGGTAAGTGAATTGGTCGCAAAGCCTGAACATGCTGCAACAATTGGTAAAGAATGGGCAAAAACTCAGGTTAAGGATCTAATTGCTCGTGGTGCGCCATGTGTACATTTCTTCCTGATGAATGATGTCAGTAGTGTACTTGAAATTATCAAAGACTTTAATTAATCTACTAATGAGAAAACTGTGAGAAAACCAATTATAGGTATTACTTCAAATCTGGATAGTATTGCTGCAACATCTGCTAGTCACGATGAATTTGTCTTCGTAAGATCAAATTATGTCAATGCAATTTGTGAAAATGGCGGGATCCCATTAATTATCAGTAGTAAGATTGAATCTGAAGATGCCGCACATATTGTTGACTCTCTAGATGGATTATTACTAATCGGTGGACAGGATGTTGATCCACGTTTTTATGGTGAAGAATGCCTTATTGAATATTGTTCGAGCATTCAGGATTCGGGTGTTCCATATAAGCGCCCACTACGGGATAAACCCAACCATTTACGCGATGAGTTTGAAATAGCCCTTTATTTTGCAGCCAAAAAGCGCAAAATTCCAATTGTCGGCATCTGTCGTGGTTATCAGTTGATTAATGTAGCTGAAGGTGGCAGTTTATTTCAGGAAATCGAAATAAACGATGTATTACATACTATCTTACCTGATGACATTATTCCGGATCATGAAGTTCTTTTACAGGAAAATTCCCACGCACATCAAGTTTTTGGCGCAACCTGTTTTATGACATGTAGTATTCACCATCAGGGGATCAAACATTTGGGACATGATTTGATTGCTACTGGGTTTGCCAAAGACGGTTTGATTGAAATTGTTGAGAGCCCAGACCCAGAACATTTCTTGATTGGTATTCAGGGACACCCAGAGCGTTCATGTAAGCAATTTTATGAACATAATAGCCTCTTCTCGTCTTTTATCCAGGCTTGTATTGATTTTAGATATCGAAGTCAACACCAAAAATTACCAGCCTGAAATACTAGCCTGTCCAAATTGGTTAGATAATATGATTTTCTCCATGCTATATTAATTGGTATCTTAGATAATATCGGTGAGAATAATAGCTCTAATATATAGAAAAGTGAAATTCATAATGAAAAATAGTTTTAAAACAGTCTTGGTTTTTAGTGGTTTTTTTAGTATTGCATTATTGTCTTCATGTAGTAGTGGAACAAGTAGCAATTCTGATGCTACACTAAGTTTTAGTGTGGAACCTGCCAGTAATAGTACACCAACTGGTACACAAAATTATATTACACCAGCAATTAAAGTTTCTATCCTAGATAGCAATGGTGCAGTTGAGAGTACGGCAAATGTGCCCGTAACTCTTTCTATCGCCAATCAACCCAATGTCAGTCAGCCTATGGGAGAAATATATACCGGAACCCTGATTGGTAATGTTACGGTCAGTGCAGTAAATGGCATTGCAACTTTTGAGAGTCTATCGGTTACTCAGCCGGGAAATGGTTATACTCTTCTTGCGAGTGCAGAAGGTTATAAATCAGCAATAAGTACTCCATTTAATGTTAATTCTTCAATAGTTATTGCTGAATCAGCTGGTTATAAGAGTACTCTAGATAGTAGTGGTTATGAAGTTGCTTATATTGGCGATATTGGCAGTAATTATCAGGGTAACGTTTATGTTTACATTGATTATGGTTCAAATCCAATTACTACTGATGAAGAATTTAATAATTTCAATTGTGGTGAAAGTTGGATCAGAAATACTCCACGTAATGCGACTTTTGATTATGCTAATACTCTAGGTAGCCCGATGGCAGCACCTGGTCCGTTAACTCCATATACTGACTGTCAGGGACACACTTGGGGGCTAATTGTAATTAATCAAAGCTATAACTGGCCTTTTGAATCTGTAGCTTATCCGACACCCGTACCAGTAAATGGCTGGCAGGCAGGGCAAACAGGTAATTATGTTCCGCCTGGAGAGGTTAAATATTCAAATATAAATAAAAATCAATTTTATTTGTTCACTCAAAATAATCAGGCAGGTGAAGCAATTTTACGCCACTTTATTACCGATACTTGGGGTAATATTTATATAATGAAATCAACTAATCTTGCCGATACTACTCCAGAAGAGATTACTAGAGCTTTCGAATCAGCAGTTTTACCAATTGGATTTAAGAAAACTAGTATATATTTGGCACAAGATTTATATTCTATGCCTGCATACAATTATTATGGGAATGAGTCATATCCAAGTTCATTGTTTATGGACTTCCGGGATAGTGCCGATAATGCTTATAGCATGGTTTATTGGAGTGGTAATGGTAATAGCATCCCACAGCAGGTACAACCAACAGGGGTTCTTCCATTATTTACTACCGAAAAAGGTGGACGGTTAAATGGTACAGATACCGATGACCAGATGTGGGGTAGCTTTGGTAATGATGTATTTTATCCATATTCAGGTAATGATATTATTGATGGTGGACTTGGAGAAAACACGGTAGTATTTGCTTTGGCATCGAGTATGTATGCAATTTCCACCAGTGATGGGATTACAACAGTTAGTGGTCCAGATGGAGTAAAAACCCTAAGTAATATTCAATATTTGCAGTTTAGCGATAAGGTTTTAGTTAACTCAATTACCTCTCATTAGGATTTACAAATGTTTTTAGTACTTGCCATACGAAAATGAATAGTTAATATACGAATTTGCAGATTGCCACTTTTATGGCTATCTGCTAAAATATGTTTATCAGTATGATAAAACTATTTAACACAAGGGAAACATAATGAAACTTAAACTATCCACAATGGCAATTAGCCTATTTGCAGGTCTATCCATGATTTCTATGGTAAATGCGGATGAAGTAACCGGGCTAATTACAAAGAAGCAGTTTGATGAGATATTTCCTCTATCTAACGGCGAACATTTGAAAGCAGAATATACAAAAGCTTATAAACAATTTAAAGATAGTTTACCTGAATATGCTGCGGCAGCTCAAAAATGTCAAAAATATGAGGATATGAAAGACTGGAGTGGTCAGGCAAAATGTCTGCAAGAAAATGCACCAAATTACGGCAAATCTAGAGCAACTCTTGATGAGCTTGCTGGCAAATTACAAAATTGTCCAGCTATTATGGTGGTGGATAACTCTGGCAAAAAAGTCGACTTTAGTGGTGAGAAGCCAGATCCATCAACAATAAAATCAATAAAAACCTTATATACTTATGAAAATTTTGCTAAAACAACACCGTATTTCCCTGGTTTTCTATCAATGAGCGGAGGTCGCCATAATGCTAAACGTGAGTTAGCAGCACTTCTTGCCAATGTACAACAAGAAACCACCGGCTTGTGTTTTGCCTCAGAAACTCCATTTGACATCCTCGAAAAATTGAATTCACCAGCTGACTTTAGCAAAATCACCAATCAACAATTAGCCGCGTGGATGAATGATGATGATAAAAAAGCATTAGCCGGACAAGGAGTAACTGATCTTTACTCTCTTAATGACGTAAGCAGAAGAAAAGTTATTGACTATGTTCTTAGTGTGAAAAAACCTAAAGGCAAATATTGTAAATGGGATGCAAATCCACAAGGAGAAAAAGATTGCCTGGCTTCACCTAATTATTACTATGGGCGTGGTGCAATTCAACTTAGCTATCCATACAACTACATTGCATTTGGGAATACTGATTTTGTTAAAAAGCAAGGCTATGATTTATTAATGCACCCTAGTTTGGTAGCTGATCCTTCAGCTAATCAGGAAAATCGTAGCAGTTTATTATGGGGTTCAGCTATCTGGTTCTGGATGACTCCGCAGGCACCTAAACCATCAGCTCATGCAGTTATGACCAATCAATGGCAACCAACAGAAGCTGATATAAAAAATGGTCGACAGCCTGGGTTTGGTACAGTAATTAATATCATCAATGGTGGGCTAGAATGTGGTAGTAGCCGCGGAGCCGATAAGGATGTTAAGGCACAAAATCGGATTGATGCTTATAAGCGGATATTAAGAATTATTGGATCATCTGAAGACGATAACAGTAAATACCCATTAGACTGTAAAAACAGTAATAATTTCAATCACCAATAGTCAAAATAGTCTTAATTAAAATCTACCCAAAAAAGCCGCTAGTTTGAAACTGGCGGCTTTTCATTAGGATCTTAATGTTATTCGATAGCAGCACCTATCATTATTCTACACTTCTAAAATTACATCTACCACCATAGCTTTAAACCAAAACGGAGTATTATCCAACACAATAGCTCACTCTTAATCTGGCGATAATCAACTACCGTGTCATTTCCTAATTTCCCATAATAATTTTTTGAATAAAATTGATACTTTAAGCAGGTAAAAATTATAAAACTAATCAAAAGTATACTTTATATTCATAAAATTAATAAGCTCAAATAATATTAATTTGTTTAAATCATCCCTATATCTTGAAGAAACTTTGTCCCCTGTTTAATTCCATCATCAATCAGTAATTTAATATGTTCAGGATCTCTATCCAGCTTGCCCGCAAAATTCAGTGATTTTTGCAATTCGGGAGACATCTCAATCATGGGAATATGATATGGTTTATCCGGATCATCAGGAAAACTTTTGGGAATCCGGATTTCATGAGTAATTCCTCGTGCCGCCAAATGTGATTTTTTATATGCACCAAGACCAAACAAGAAATTCAGAAACTCTATCTGGCTAAGATTCTGAAAAAGCGAGATATTCCCCTCCAATTGATTACGTCGATCGTGAATATCAGATATTTCTGTTGGTATATGGTCTGTAGTAGTTGGATTAATCTTGATTACCCAAATTTCATCGGGAACAAACGGACCAATAACGGCTTCTTTAATTAGTACATCTATTGGAGGATTGTCAGAAAATAAACCATCCCAATATGCCTGACCATTAATTTCGACTGCCGGAAAAATATTAGGAACACATGCAGAAGCGGTAAGGTGCTCTGGCTTGATTACCTCATTGTATGATGAAAACTTAGTTAATCTTCCACTTAAAATATTACACGCCCCGAGTACCAATACAGGAGACTTACCCTTAAAATCTTCCATTTGAGTAAAATCAGCATGTTGAATTAGTAACTGTTTTAAATCACTAAATTCTGGACGTAACCCTACCGTAGTCATTTTAGCAATTGCTCGTGCAGATTCTGATGTTGGACTTTGATTTAAAGTTGGAATAATTCCTTTATTAACCGCATTAATCCATGCTATCATTAAACTATTAATAAATTGCTCCCTACCTGTTTTAGCAGAGTTATCTTGCCAAAATTCAATTAACTCCTCACAATCATCATGTCCAAGATGTAATGCTAACCAAGCAAAGAAAGCACAAATCCCACCTCCAGACGTACCACTAAGACTCACAATATCATATTTATCTTGAACTTTATGTTTAAAAAAAGTCTTTAATACACCCGCAGTAAATGCAGTCTGGCTTCCACCACCCTGACAAGCTATAGCTATCTTAGATTTCATTTATCAAATTTCCCTTAGTCTTAAAAAATTTACCACTATGATTCTAACCTAATCAGAACTAGAAGAGGAATTAAATTATGAATAATTATTTATTAGTATAAAAGGAAGTAAACCCCATAACAAGATCCTGACCAAAGGTCAGGAGGTTATGGAGGGAGATATGAACTTTTTGATTGTTTTGTAGCTAATTTGTTGCTAATTGAAATTGTCGTAAGTCCAATGTACGATGTGTCAATGCTTATACTCAATCAGATTGAAGAAGCATGGTAGGTGTGAGCTACCCAGCTTACACTATTGTGTTGCCGTATTGTATACTATTAACTATTTCGGCTCCACAAATGTAAAGACCCGGTATTATCCGGGTCTTTGTCTTGTTGGGAGCTTGGCAATGTCCTACTTTCGCATGGTATACCCCACACTATCATCGGCGATCACCCGTTTCACTGTCCTGTTCGAGATGGGAAGGAGTGGTTCCAGGTCTCTATTGTCACCAAGCAATTCTTTTGCACGTTCTTTATTAAGAACTATGCAAATTCGGTTTAACAGATGGATTTTGTTTTGATATTAACTATGTTTATTTACTTAAGCTTTTCTCACACTTATCTCAGCATTTTACTAAAACTACTAAAATAATAGAGTCAAGCCTCTCGGGCAATTAGTATCGGTTAGCTTAACACATTACTGCGCTTCCACACCCGACCTATCAACGTTGTAGTCTTCAACGACCCTTCAGTGTGCTCACGGCACAAGGGAGATCTTATCTCGAGGCAAGTTTCCCACTTAGATGCTTTCAGCGGTTATCTCTTCCACACTTAGCTACCCGGCAATGCGACTGGCGTCACAACCGGTACACCAGAGGTGTGTCCACTCCGGTCCTCTCGTACTAGGAGCAGCCCCCCTCAAATCTCCAACGCCCACGGCAGATAGGGACCAAACTGTCTCACGACGTTTTAAACCCAGCTCACGTACCTCTTTAAATGGCGAACAGCCATACCCTTGGGACCGACTACAGCCCCAGGATGAGATGAGCCGACATCGAGGTGCCAAACACCGCCGTCGATGTGAACTCTTGGGCGGTATCAGCCTGTTATCCCCAGCGTACCTTTTATCCGTTGAGCGATGGCCCTTCCATTCAGAACCACCGGATCACTATGACCTGCTTTCGCACCTGCTCGACTTGTCAGTCTCGCAGTCAAGCAACCTTTTGCCATTGCACTTTCCTCACGATTTCCGTCCGTGATAAGGTTACCTTCGTACTCCTCCGTTACTCTTTGGGAGGAGACCGCCCCAGTCAAACTGCCTACCATGTACTGTCCCCGGTGCTGTTACACCTAGGTTAGAACCTCAAACATATCAGGGTGGTATTTCAACGTCGGCTCCATTGTGACTAGCGTCACAACTTCAAAGCCTCCCACCTATCCTACACAAATATGGTCAAAGTCCAATGCAAAGCTGCAGTAAAGGTGCATGGGGTCTTTCCGTCTAGCCGCGGGGAGATTGCATCTTCACAAACATTTCAACTTCGCTGAGTCTCTGGAGGAGACAGTGTGGCCATCGTTACGCCATTCGTGCGGGTCGGAACTTACCCGACAAGGAATTTCGCTACCTTAGGACCGTTATAGTTACGGCCGCCGTTTACTGGGACTTCAATCAAGAGCTTGCACCCCATCATTTAATCTTCCAGCACCGGGCAGGCGTCACACCCTATACGTCCACTTTCGTGTTTGCAGAGTGCTGTGTTTTTAATAAACAGTCTCAGCCACCATTTCACTGCAACCCCTTACTGCTTCGGAAGTAAATTCCTACACATCATCGGGGCGCACCTTCTCCCGAAGTTACGGTGCTAATTTGCCGAGTTCCTTCTCCAGAGTTCTCTCAAGCGCCTTAGAATACTCATCTCGTCCACCAGTGTCGGTTTGCGGTACGGTCGTGTACAGCTGAAGCTTAGAGGCTTTTCCTGGAAGCTTAGTATCAACCACTTCTTACCCGTAGGTAATCGTCATCACACCTCAGTGTTAGAAAGCCGGATTTGCCTAACTTCCCCACCTACATGCTTAAACCAACTATTCCAACAGTTGGCTGGCCTAACTTTCTCCGTCCCCCATCGCACTATACATCGGTACAGGAATATTAACCTGTTTCCCATCAGCTACGCATCTCTGCCTCACCTTAGGGGCCGACTCACCCTACGCCGATTAACGTTGCGTAGGAATCCTTGGACTTTCGGCGAGCGGGCTTTTCACCCGCTTTAACGCTACTCATGTCAGCATTCGCACTTCTGATACCTCCAGCATGCTTTTCAACACACCTTCATCGGCCTACAGAACGCTCCTCTACCACTCACATTACTGTGAATCCGCAGCTTCGGTTATCAATTTAGCCCCGTTACATCTTCCGCGCAGGACGACTTGACTAGTGAGCTATTACGCTTTCTTTAAATGATGGCTGCTTCTAAGCCAACATCCTAGCTGTCTATGCCTTCCCACATCGTTTACCACTTAATTGATCATTTGGGACCTTAGCTGGCGGTCTGGGTTGTTTCCCTTTTGACACCTGACGTTAGCACCAGATGTCTGTCTCCCGTGTATTACTTTCTCGTATTCGGAGTTTGCCATGGTTTGGTAAGTTGCAATAACCCCCTAGCCATAACAGTGCTCTACCCCAAGAAGTATCAACCACGAGGCACTACCTAAATAGTTTTCGAGGAGAACCAGCTATCTCCGGGTTTGTTTAGCCTTTCACCCCTATCCACAGCTCATCCGCTAATTTTGCAACATTAGTCGGTTCGGACCTCCAGTGCATGTTACTGCACCTTCATCCTGGCCATGGATAGCTCACCCGGTTTCGGGTCTACACCCAGCAACTATCGCCCTATTAAGACTCGGTTTCCCTACGCCTCCCCTACTCGGTTAAGCTTGCTACTGAATGTAAGTCGCTGACCCATTATACAAAAGGTACGCAGTCACCCCAGCTTAAAACACCCTGATCTTTATTCAGGCTTTTATCTGTTTCCAGCTATTTCACTTTTGTTGGTCTTTTAATTCGCAAGTTTCACTTGCTCATTGAAAGAACTACAAGGTGCTTTAAGCTGGGGCTCCCACTGTTTGTATGCATGCAGTTTCAGGTTCTATTTCACTCCCCTCCCGGGGTTCTTTTCGCCTTTCCCTCACGGTACTGGTTCACTATCGGTCGATTACGAGTATTTAGCCTTGGAGGATGGTCCCCCCATCTTCAAACAGGATTTCTCGTGTCCCGCCCTACTTCTCTATAGCTTAGTTCTTAATGTCGGATTTCAGATACGGGGCTATCACCCACTATGGCATACCTTCCCAGGTATTTCTCCTATCTCGTCACTATAACACTATACGGCTCCTCCGATTTCGCTCGCCACTACTTTCGGAATCTCGGTTGATTTCTTTTCCTCCGGGTACTTAGATGTTTCAGTTCTCCGGGTTCGCTTCCCTTGCGGGATAACCATTGCTGGTTGGGTTTCCCCATTCGGAAATCTGCGGATCAAAGTCTGTTTGCCGACTCCCCGCAGCTTATCGCAAGCTACTACGTCCTTCTTCGCCTGTAATCGCCAAGGCATCCACCACATGCACTTAGTCACTTGACTCTATTATTTTAATAGTCTTCTTATCGTATTAATTAGCTAACTTTGTCAACTTAGTTAATACAACATAGAAATTTCAAGTAAACTGCTGATTCTCAAAGATTCGTTTCCAAACCTCTAAGATTTATTTTTTACTGTATGAGTTTCTTTTTGCTTAAGTTTTTTACATATGCAATCTACCCGCATATCCTTTACTCTTCCTAAACATTGCTGCTTAGTCAGATACTGTCAATAACTCTTTCAAATCATTGCCAGATTTTTATAAATATACGCGTTGGTAAATTTTTAATATCTAACTCTATCCATCTTGTTAAAGATCTTAGTACCAAAGTACTTAACATAAATGACTTAATCTTAATCTCATCTACATTAGACACTCTGTCTTGGTGGGTCTGGGAGGACTTGAACCTCCGACCCCACGCTTATCAAGCGTGTGCTCTAACCAACTGAGCTACAAACCCGTTATCTCACCTATACCTGGTGGAGGATGACGGGATCGAACCGACGACCCCCTGCTTGCAAAGCAGGTGCTCTCCCAGCTGAGCTAATCCCCCAAATGTCTTCGTACTACTTTGTCGCTCAATTGCTCATTTAGATCACTAAACTTTGCAATTTCGCTCCGCGCATTACTCGCATTTTTTATACTCTGTATTTCTACCCAGTACTTCTAATCTTAACTACTATAAACAACCAATAAATGTGAGGCATCCAACCATTCTCTAGAAAGGAGGTGATCCAGCCGCAGGTTCCCCTACTGCTACCTTGTTACGACTTCACCCCAGTCATGAAACATACCGTGGTAATCGGCCCCCTTGCGGTTAGCCTAACTACTTCTGGTATCCTCCACTCCCATGGTGTGACGGGCGGTGTGTACAAGACCCGGGAACGTATTCACCGCAGCATGCTGATCTGCGATTACTAGCGATTCCGACTTCACGTAGTCGAGTTGCAGACTACGATCCGGACTACGATAAGTTTTATGAGATTTGCTCCACGTCGCCGCTTTGCTTCCCTCTGTACTTACCATTGTATGACGTGTGAAGCCCTGCTCATAAGGGCCATGAGGACTTGACGTCATCCCCACCTTCCTCCGGATTAGCTCCGGCAGTCTCACTAAAGTGCCCAACTTAATGATGGCAACTAGTGACAAGGGTTGCGCTCGTTGCGTCACTTAAGACAACATCTCACGACACGAGCTGACGACAGCCATGCAGCACCTGTGTTACGGTTCCCGAAGGCACAATCTCATCTCTGAAATCTTCCGTACATGTCAAGAGCAGGTAAGGTTTTTCGCGTTGCATCGAATTAATCCACATCATCCACCGCTTGTGCGGGTCCCCGTCAATTCCTTTGAGTTTTAATCTTGCGACCGTACTCCCCAGGCGGTTTACTTCTCGCGTTAGCTTCGCTACTAAGGTTGCCCCCAACAGCAAGTAAACATCGTTTAGGGCGTGGACTACCAGGGTATCTAATCCTGTTTGCTACCCACGCTTTCGTGCATGAGCGTCAGTTTTATCCCAGGGGGCTGCCTTCGCCATCGGTGTTCCTCCAAATCTCTACGCATTTCACTGCTACACTTGGAATTCCACCCCCCTCTGACAAACTCTAGATGACCAGTCTTAAAAGCAGTTCCCAGGTTGAGCCCGGGGATTTCACTCCTAACTTAATCATCCGCCTGCGCACGCTTTACGCCCAGTAATTCCGATTAACGCTTGCACCCTACGTATTACCGCGGCTGCTGGCACGTAGTTAGCCGGTGCTTATTCTTCAGGTACTCTCAGCGATAGATGGTATTAGCACCCACCCTTTGCTCCCTGACAAAAGAACTTTACAACCCGAAGGCCTTCTTCATTCACGCGGCGTTGCTGGATCAGGGTTGCCCCCATTGTCCAAAATTCCCCACTGCTGCCTCCCGTAGGAGTCTGGGCCGTGTCTCAGTCCCAGTGTGGCTGATCTTCCTCTCAGAACAGCTACTGATCATCGCCTTGGTAGGCCTTTACCCTACCAACTAGCTAATCAGCCATCGGCCGCTCTTTCAGCGACAGGCCCGAAGGTCCCCGCCTTTCCTCCTCAGAGATTATGCGGTATTAGCACATCTTTCGATGCGTTATCCCCCACTAAAAGGTACGTTCCGATGTATTACTCACCCGTTCGCCGCTCGCCACCAACCCGAAGGTCGTGCTGCCGCTCGACTTGCATGTGTAAAGCACGCCGCCAGCGTTCAATCTGAGCCAGGATCAAACTCTTTTGTTTTAATCCTAGACTTATAGTCTACTCTTTTTATAGTGCATTCATACACGAACACACTCGCTTGACGTCTTTGGTTTCCCGTTAGACATCTGCTATTTTTTTGTAACACCATGAAACAGATTATTTAATAACCCACTCCACGGCACTACCTTTTCTATAGCTAGATGCCTCACATTTATTGATTGTTTATCTTGTTAAAGATCTGTTTTGTTTCTCTTTTTTAACTCACGTCTTCATTCGCGAGATCAGTATTATCACACAGCAAACACATCATTGTCAAATGTTTTTCTAGGAGGATTTCAACAAATGAAGCATTTAAAGTAAATAATTCCTCGTTTTTCCTGAACTAATCAGTGAGATAAGTATAATTATAATTATTTACAAAAAATGAATACTAGATTAAATAAGTAAAGAAAAGACGTAAAAACTATAGTAGCAAGTTAGCATTTAGCCATAACTATAGTACTATATCATATAAATACCCATATATTTCATGAAGAACAGCAGAAGTAGTTGATAACGCCAAGGCAGAAGGAATAAACCACAGAACAGGTAAGCTGGAATAACCCAAAGAATAAAATCCTGTTGGTGCAGCTATTACATTAATTCCACTTTTCTCAAATAGTGCTTTGGCACGTTGCATATGACTAGCAGAAGTAACAAGTACTACTCTTGAGATACCATACTGCTGAAGCAATCTGGATGTATATTTTGCATTTTCGCTAGTTGTTTTTGAATCAGGCTCTAGATAAATCTGGTTCTCAACATCAAATTCATCTATCAATGCTTTTTTCATTAAACTAGCTTCAGAATCTTTTGTATCAATTGCACCACCTGAGACAAAAATTGGTAGATCTGGATTCTTTTTGGCTAAATACGCTGCATATCTGATCCTAACAAAAGTATCTGGGCTAGAAATCGCATTTACGCTATACTCATTTGCATTATTATTTACCCCGCCGCCAAGCAGTACTATAGCCTGCACATGCTTAAGTGAAGATGGCTTGATGGTAGCTGGCGCAATTACCCGGTTTAACTGGTAAGCAAAATACGGTGTAGATTGAATATATAATGAGAAACAGCCAAGAAGAATTATAATCTTGCCAATTCGCTTTTGTGGCTTGAAAAAAAAGGCTCCAAGTAGTATAATAATCAGCGAATTTAACGGTGGCAATAAAAAACTTTGTAGCAATCTATGTAAAAGGATTGTAATCATATCGTCCAAGTTAAAAATTTTCCAATATTTTATCTTAAAGGAGCCCGGAATGGCGAAAATTGCATTAGTAACTGGTGGAATGGGTGGTTTGGGTACAGCTATGTGCGAAGCTTTGGCAAAAAGCGGGCATACTGTTGTTACAACTTACACCAACGAAGAAAAAGCTAAAGCTTGGTTAGAAAAAACTAAAGCTGCGGGTTATGACTTTAAAGCATACAAATGCGATGTTTCAGACTGGAATTCTACAGTAGAATGCTTTAGCAAAATTAAAGCTGAAGTAGGAAATATTGATGTACTAGTTAACAATGCTGGTATAACACGGGATGCAACATTTAAGAAAATGACTCCAGATCATTGGAATGCAGTTTTAAGAACTAATCTGGATAGCGTATTTAATACAACAAAACAGGTTCTTGACGATATGGTTGAAAAAGGTTTTGGCCGTGTAATCAATATTTCTTCAATTAATGGTCAAAAAGGTCAGTTTGGTCAAGCCAACTATTCTGCAGCTAAAGCTGGTGTGCATGGCTTTACAATGGCTATTGCTCAGGAAGTTGCGAAAAAAGGTGTAACTGTTAACACAATTGCACCAGGATACATCGCGACTGAGATGGTTATGGCAGTTCCTGAAGAAGTACGTAACAAAATTATTGCTGGAATTCCAGTAAACCGTCTTGGTAAACCAGAGGAAATTGCAGCACTTGTAGATTATCTTGCATCAGATTTAGCTGGCTTCATGACTGGTGCTGAACTAGCAATTAATGGTGGTCAACACATGATGTAATAAATTTGTTCAGAATAATTGAATAAATTCAAAGGTACTGCTATCATACAGTACCTTTTATTATATACTCAATCTAATTGAGTTTGTTATATGATATTAACCAAAAGGATTAGCCATGAAAAAAATCGCTGTAATACTTGCAGGTTGTGGACGGATGGATGGTTCAGAAATACATGAATCGGTATTAACCTTGCTATCAATTGCCGAATGCAATGCTGAATATAAATGTTTTAGCCTTGATAAAGAGCAAGATCATGTTACTAACCATCTAAACAATGAAACAACTTCAGAATCAAGGAATATGTTGATAGAATCAGCAAGGATTGCCCGTGGAGATGTAGCAAATTTAGAAACAATAGATATTAATGAATATGATGCACTAATTATACCCGGTGGAAATGGTACCGCATATAACCTGTTTGATCTGGCAACAAAGGGGCAAAATTATAGCGTAAATCCAGTTGTAGCAAATATCTGCCGCAAGTTTACCGAAAATAAAAAACCCGTCGGATTTATTTGTATCGCTCCAGCAATGATACCAGCAATATATTCTTTCCCAGTAAATCTAAGCATAGGAACGGATAAGGATACAGCAGAATTATTAACTAGCCGTGGTGCTATTCATCATAACTGTAAAGTAGATGAAATTTGTATTGATGAAGCTTACAAGATAATAACTACACCAGCGTACATGCTAGCAAACAATATACTTGAAGCATATACAGGGATTAATAAGCTTGTAAAAAAAGTGGTAGAATTGAGCTAAGCTACCATCTCAGTTAATTGCGTACATAAAGCCACTAGTTATTATAATAAGCTGGGTGTAATGTACGCAATCTGCTAAATTAATTAGTTATATTTATTCTGCCGCATCCACTTGGTACAAATCCACTTTTCACCTTTGACAACTGGATTACCAGCATGAAGAGTTAGCTTATCAACTTGACCTTTGCTATTGCAATATTCAAAATAAACTGCCGAACCTTTTTTTGGCACTACTGAAACACCGATATCCGGGAAAGTAGTTTCCCCACCCTGCTCTACATCATTAAGATACATAACCAAAGTCGATACGCGCTGCCCACCTGTTGCCAAATGACGCTGACTACCAGCCACATCGTATGGGAAATAGTCAAAATGCGCTTTATACTCACCACCTGGACGATAATGAAGGATCTGGATACCTTCACCATTTTCAGCTGGCCAATGCATTACTTCAGCAATCCGACGGTCAAGCATGGCAATAAAATCATCTTCCATAAACTTGAAGAAAGTTCCTTCGCTAGTGCGATCTTTATGTAAGGATTCTTTGCCTGTAGCATCGTCAACCACTCTAGATTGCTGCATTCTTCCGGATGAACGTTTAACCAATTCATCACACTCTTCTGGCGACATCAAATTATCAAAAGTCATGATGGTCGGCTTTTCCATCTTCATGCCGATGTAGACACGCTTATCAGAAGTATCGATATAATTAGTATTTAGCGGCACTCGCGGTGTTTCATAAGTATAATCTACCCGCTCACCACCCATCATCGCTCCGGCAATATTATTTGATACCGAAGTAACATCCTTGCCTTCCTTGATCATGGTAATCGCCTGAATCGCCAGCGACGGCGCATAGCCTTTGCCTACCATGATATTGGTTAGCATATTTATATCACAACCACGGGAAATGTTTTCTTTTATCCAGTTTAGCCACTCTTGTGGTAAAGCTATTTGTTGCATAATTCACTATCTCACTTAAAATTTTAACAAGCTATTATAACATTAATTTTATTATTGTTTTTATTGTTTATTTTTCCTTGAGAATAACCACCAAGGAGTTCTAAATTTTATAAGAGCAATATAAGAATATATGTATATAAACACAGACAGAATTAATCCAATCACTACAATGTAGAATTGATTATTAAAGAAAATCGCCAATAATGATTGGGGAACAATAAATGGAAGGATTCTAGGCAAAACTCGGCAATTTCTTTTATTTCCAAGCGAAAGGGGTAAACAACGATGATAAATTAATTGATGAAGATGCATTTGGTCTGGTCTCATTGCATGCACTTTTTTCACTAATCGCCTTCGATAAATGGTAAATAAAACCTCTATCACGGGATAAGAAACTATCAGTAGTAGTGATAATGGTTTAAACTTATCATGATATTTTTGGCTCAAATAAATACCTAATACTGCAATTGAAAATCCAATTAGATAAGCACCACCATCACCTAAAAATAATTTGCCACGCGGGTAATTATATATGAAAAAGCCTAGAATCGCTCCAACCATAGTTAGAGAAGTATAATAAACCTCTATACAACCTAATTTATAGGCTATTACAGCAATAGTAATTAACCCTATCATTCCACAAAATGAAGAAATACCATGATATCCATCAATAAGATTAAATGAATTGGTAACGCCAACTACCAACAAAACCGTAAGCAATAAACAGGTAAAAAAATAGGTTTTTAACTGTGAATCAACTGATGGAATCCCTAAGTTATAAATAACTGGCAATACGTTAACAGCAAATATGGCAATAAAAGTCCCCAAGCTCATAAAAGCAACACGCTTGAATGGACCAAAATCTTTAGTTAAATCTTCGGTGATTCCACCCAAAAATATAAAAAATACTGATACCGCTACACCAGAAATAAATCGACTCCATTCTGATCCCATATTATTTATTAGTAAAGTTGATAGTAAGAATGCAACAAAGATTGCCATACCACCAACTCTCGGGACTGGAATCTGATGATACTTTTGCACCCCAACCAGATCATGATCATGCGATAAATGATAATGAACATCATTGGTAAATAAGATTAACTTTACCATTATCAACGAAATGAATAATGAAAATAATAGGGTAAACATTTAATCTACCAACCTTCCAAGCAAATTATTTACTACTTGCACATATTTATCAATGACTATTTGCTGATCAAACTCCCTTTCCATTTTGGCTCGACCATTTTTACCCATTTCAAGCTTCTTGTCGAAAGGTAATTCAATAAATTTAGACATGGCGATAACAAGAGTTTCTACATCAGCTACTTTTGCCATATATCCAGTGATTCCATCTTCAACTACGTCTTTACACCCTACACTATCAACAGTAATAATTGGTTTTCCTATACTTGAAGCCTCAAGCAGACTACGTGGCATCCCTTCACGATATGAAGGAAGTATAACACAATCAATATCTTTCATTACATCAAAAACATTATCAACCATTCCTTTATATTCAATAAGCCCCTCTTTTTGCCACCCTTGAATAATCTCAGGAGAAATGGCTGCTGGATTAGATGGAAAATAATTACCAATGAAGATTAATTTCGTAAATGGGTATTTTTGTCTAACTATTCTAAAAGCAGAAATTAACTCCCGAATACCCTTATCCCACAATAATCGCCCAGAATACATAAACTGTATATTCCCAGAAGAGTGTATCCCGACATATGGAAATTTCTTAAGATTTACCCCTGAACCGGGTAATAGCCCAACCTTATTTTTATTCGATAAAATCCTATGTTTAATTAAGGCTTCCAAATCATCATGATTCTGACAAAAGATGAAATCAGTAAATTTGAAACAAAACCGATATAATTTTAATGCAACTTTACTTACAAAAGAATCTCGAATAAAAACGTAACCTAAGCCAGTAACATTAGCTACAATAGGTAACCCCAGAAATTTTGCAGCTAATGAGCCATATAAGTTTGGCTTTATTGTAAAGCTACAAATCAATTCTGGCTTTACAGAATAAAATAATTTGAGGTAACGTAAAAATAAAACACAATCTTTTAATGGATTAATGCTTTTACTATCCACATTAAAATTGAGAATTTTAATGTCCTCATGCTTTAGTTTATCCACAAACAAACTATCCATTGGAATAGCAACAATTACCTCATAGCCAAGCTGAAGAAAATACTTCATCAAATGAAGTTGCCCATAGACATGATGGGCAGTATTATCTATAAAAATTATTTTTTTCACAAACAATTATTTTAAAAACTCTTGATACCATTTAACTGCAAGGTTAAGTCCATCTGTCAATTTATACTGCGGATCATAACCAAGCCCACCCCTAGCGGCAGAAATATCTGCTAAAGAATGACGAACATCGCCAGAACGAAAATCACGGTAAATTGGTTGCAAAGTGGAGTTAGGCGCAATAATCGATTTTAGATAATTAAAAAGCTGATTTAATGTAGTTCGGTCACCATAGGCTACATTATAAACTCGATTTAGCGCAAGATTATTTTCGGTAATTCCGGCAAGAATATTTGCCTGTACTACATTATCAATATAGCAAAAATCGCGGCTAGTTTCGCCATCACCGTTGATAAAAGGTGCATCATTCTGCATTATTGCCTTAAACCACAAAGGTATAACTGCAGCATATGCACCATCAGGATCTTGCCTACGTCCAAATACATTAAAGTAACGCAAACCGATAGTTTCGATTCCATAGGTTTTTGCAAATACCTGAGCGTATAATTCGCAGCAATATTTGGTTACTGCATACGGAGATAATTGATTCCCTATTTTATCTTCCTGCTTTGGCAAATCTGGATGGTCACCGTAAACTGAGCTACTTGATGCGTAAACAAAGCGCTTTACTTTATTATCTACTGCCGCTTTTAACATATTAACTATTGCAGTGGTATTATTAGCATGTGACCGTACCGGGTCGGCTATTGAGCGAGGAACACTGCCTAAGGCCGCTTGGTGAAGAACCACATCAATACCATCACATGCTTTATTACAAATGTCAAAATTACATAAATCGCCTTCAACAAAAGTAAAATTCTGCCATTTTGTATCACCAACTAGATCTTTTACCTCATCTAGGTTACGCTGAAATCCAGTAGAAAAATTATCCACACCAACAATCTGTTGGTTATTCTGTAATAGATATTCAAGCAAGTTTGAGCCAATAAACCCAGCAACGCCAGTAATAAGCCATTTTTTCTTTACATCTAGCTTCATTATACAACCTTATAGTATTCGTTCCATTGCTGAAACATTAAAATATCCCACAAATAGTATCCATTATTTGCTTTTCCGGCTAAATGATCTGTTAACTTTTGATTGATAACCTGACCATTAAATATTCCCTGAGAGTTAATTTTTGCAGGATTGAGTAAATCACCAGCCCAGTCTTTTAGTTCGCTTCTTAACCATTGATTTATCGGAATACCAAACCCTTTTTTGGGGCGCTCGATAAGCTCTTTTGGAACATGTCGATAAAGTATATCACGAAGGATACATTTACTTACACCATTATTTATTTTATATTTTTCTGGCAACGTAAATGCAAACTCAACTATTTTATGATTTAAAAGCGGTGCTCGGGTCTCCAAGCTAACTGACATAGCTGCCCGATCAACTTTGGTCATAATATCATCAGGTAAATATCCTACAGCATCAAGGTACTGCATCTTTAATAGATTATCACGAATATCATTATCTTTTAGCCACAGGCTATTAGCTGAAATATTGGTTTTCATAACAATTGATGGGTCAAGCCAATGAGCAAGGATAACTAAATATAAATCATCAAAAGTTTTTGCCTTAAACGCTCCGGATAATTTATAAAGCTTATCAGATAAATTACTTACCGGAAACTTTATAAGTTTTTCGATCTTTCCAACCAGTTGTGGGCTGAGTAAGTTCAGTAATTGTGCAGTTTTAGGGCGCAAAAAACTAGGAATCCGGCTTACTTTATTAAATAATTTCTGAGCCAATAGATATCTATTATATCCACCGAATAATTCATCGCCACCATCACCAGAAAGTGCGACAGTTACTTTTGATTTTGCTAACTTGGAAACTAGTATAGTTGGAATTTGTGAAGAGTCGGCAAATGGTTCGTCATAGATAAACGGAATATCCAGAATAATATTCAATGCATCCTGATCTGTAACGTATAATTCATTATGGCTAGTTCCCAGATGACGTGCTACCTCTTTAGCATAATGAGCTTCATTATAATCAGGATGATCAAACCCAATACTAAAGGTTTCGATAGGCTTCGAAGCCTGCTTTTGCATTAATGCACTTATTAGCGAAGAATCCACTCCCCCAGACAAGAAACAACCAACCGGAACATCCGCCATCATCTGCTGATCTATTACAGATAATAGCAGCGACTCGAGTTTATCACTAGAGGTAGCAAAACTTTCATTATATGGAATAGATAAAAATGATAATAACTGCCAATATTGTTTTGACTTAGGCAGAGTATGGCTTTGATATTGGGAATACTCCAGTTTAATCATGCGACCTGGTTCTAGTTTATAAATTCCATTATAAATGGAAAGTGGTGCAGGAATGCAATTATGTAGTAATAATTGTGCTATTGAATCATGGTTAATAGTTGCAACAAATTTTGGATGAGCCCGGATAGCTTTTAATTCAGAAGCAAAAATAAACGTATCTTCGATATAGCCATAATATAGTGGCTTTTCCCCTATCCGATCACGGATTAGGCATAATGCTTTTTCCTCTTTATCCCACACCGCAATCGCAAACATTCCTTCAAATTTTGCAAGTGCAGCTTCTATACCTAGTCTATCGAAATAAGCAAGTATTATTTCTGTATCAGAGTGTCCACGCCAAATATGACTACCAAATTGTTGCTCATATTCTTTTCTTAGATTGTTATGATTATATATTTCACCATTGAAAGTAATGATATACCGCCCGGAATCAGACAACATTGGCTGTTTGCCAGCATCCGATAAATCAAGAATAGATAGCCTCTGATGGATTAAATTTACACCAAAATTATTATCTATCCAATGACCATATGCATCTGGTCCACGATGCCAAATTGACGATCCCATTTTTGTCGCGATAGACTGAAATTCATAATTGGGATTTTTATCGATGAAACCTGCTATACCACACATTAATTATCTACTCTCTTGCCAATTGCATGCCAATATGGCATATTATTGGATACCGTTATATCTCTCAAACCAACTTGTTCCATCATCTCAACTACTTGTTGTTTGGTAAAGCGTTGTTCTAATGGTGTACCAAACCTATCTAATGCATCATTACGAATGACTTTTAGAGAAGTTCCAACATAAAAGGATAAGGGAATTTTTTCCCACAATTTACTATTTTTAAAAATCCTTTTGAATAAATAAGATATCCCAACTAGCGGTAAATAAATCAAGAACGCTATAACTTCACAAGCTAATTTTTTCATAAAGCTAGGCAACTTTGATATAAAAAACCTCATAGCATTGGTTAATTTAAATATTACCCTAAATAATTGCCCACGGTTATCAAGTGCATAGTATAGGTAAACATAGACAAAACCACCTTGCTTTGCTTTGGTTGTAATATCAGCTAGTGCTTGCTGCGTATCTGGAATATGATGCAATACTCCTACACTCATTACAAGATCAAATGTTCCACTCTCAAACGGTAAATCATCGGCACTTGCTTGGCTCACTCTAACATTATTAGTCTCCGATAAAAGCTTTGCTGCAGCAAAAACTGCATTGCTAGGATCAACCGCGTCAATCCACTTAACTTTATCAGACAAATATTTTGACCAACGACCAGTACCACAACCAACATCCAGTACCAACGAGTCTTTATTTATTTCAGGAGGTAAGATATCAAAATATTGTTGACCAATATCACTAATCTCTTTTTCTGTAAAGCTATTAAATTTATTCCATTCTTCACCAAATGAATAAACTGTTTTTTCATCAATATTAAATTTCTGAATATTGAAGCATGAAATTGACTTACCAAATTCCTTTAATATTCGTACTGGTTGTTTTGTAAATTTAATCATTACTATTTCTCAAAAATAAGATTTTTATCAATAATTTGTTGATATAGATTCTCATATTTTATTACCATTGTGGTAAGGCTAAAATTATCCGCCACCCTGTTTCTGGCACATAAACCTTTTTGATATAGCTCAATTTTATTTTGGTTTAACATATTTAAAATAGCAGCAGATAATTCGGTTACAGAGTCAATAGGCACAATAATTCCAATATCTCCGACTATATGCGCAGAATCCCCGGCATTAGTTACAATGCAAGGAATCTGGCTTGCCATCGCCTCTGCAATCACATTAGGAAACCCTTCTACACGACTACTTGAGACTAAGATATCAAACATTGGATATAAATGCTCTACATCTGGAATGTGCCCTAACAATAAAATATTATCTTCTAAAGCATACTCTTTAATCCATTCCATTAATTTGGCATTGTTGGAATCAATACCTCTACCAACTATCACTAATTTAAATGATGAAATATATTTTTTTACCTCTGCAAATGCGTGTAAAAGTAGCTCGTGATTCTTGGTATAATCAAACCGACCAATATTGCCAATTACAATATCCTTCTCAGAAATGTTATATTTTTTGCGTTTTTCTCTACGGGTTAATTCACAGTATTTGAACTTATCTAAATCATAACCATTATTTATAACAACTTCTTGTTTATTTTTATATCCGATCCTACCGTGCTCTTTTCTTGCCGACTCCGCGCAATAAATTATTGCTGTGGGTAGGCTAGATAATACGCTACAAAGCCTTCGGATAAATTTAGTCTTATAAAAACCTTTATTGTTTGGTAATACTGAAGCCCGGATATTCCAGATAATATTCTTAATTCCTGCTAGCTTACCGATTATTAAGCCTAGAAAGTCTGCATGATAAAGCCAAGTTTGGATAATATCTGGTGAGATTAGTTTAATTAATTTATATGACTTATATATTCCCAATATTGGATTTTTATTTAAATATAAACAATGAACTTCTATACCCCTACCTTTTAGAGGTTCGCCATACTCGCCCATATCAGTTAGGGATATCACAATATGCTGAAAACAGTTTGCTTGAGAATGAGTAATTAAATTATAAAGTACTCGCTCTGCCCCGCCGCCGCCTAGCCCAGTAATAATATCTAAAACAATAGGCATAAAGTTACCTCATAACTTGACTATACTCAATTATACCACTATCCTCTAAGAGAAGATCTCCAAGCTATTATAATAGCTTTTATTATCTTTGCAATTCGTTAAAACCCTATTAGTTAAACTCAAGTAAAGTATTCTTTTAACCTATGTAACCTGATATAATAATTCTTCTTAATAATAGAAATATAGTTAATATGTGTGGTATTGCCGGAATATTTTTTACTGAAAAATTAGATAGTCATACAAATCTTGATGTCCAAAAAACTATTCAGGAAATGACAGATGCAATTGAACATAGAGGTCCAGACTCATCAGGGATTTGGATAAATCAGAATAAGTCCACTGCATTAGGACATAGAAGGTTGTCTATTCGAGATTTATCTCCTACGGGACATCAACCAATGCACTCATCTTGTGACCGATTTATTATTGTCTACAATGGTGAAATATATTCCCATAATGAAATTGGTGCCGACCTAATATCAAAGAATCGATCAGTAAAAGGCTCTTCAGACACTAGGATTTTGGTTGAATCTTGTGCAGAGTTTGGTATTGAGAATACGGTTAGTCGACTGATTGGGATGTTTGCTTTTGCTCTATATGACATAGAACAACAAGTATTATATCTCGTCAGAGATCGTTTGGGAATTAAACCATTATATTGGTGCTTCAATAATGGCGTTCTTATTTTTGGGTCTGAGCTAAAATCACTAAAAAAATCTCCAACGTGGGAGAAGAAGATAGATCGAAATGCAGTTGCAACTTATTTAAGATATGGCTACATACCAGCTCCATATACTATCTATGAAGGTGTTCAAAAATTAGAGCCAGGTTCAATTCTAAAAATAGATCGAGATGGTAACATTGATATCCATAAATACTGGGATTTAAATTTAATTGCTACATCCTCTATTAAAAAACGGGATAATTTCTCTAACCAACAAGAAATTCTGCTACAAATGGACTCTTTATTATCTGATGCAGTAAAACGAAGAATGGTCTCAGATGTTCCCGTTGGCGCTTTCTTATCAGGCGGAATTGACTCAACACTAGTAACTGCATTAATGACAGAGCAGTCAGCTAACAGAATTAATACTTTTTCAATTGGGTTCCATGAAAAATCATATAATGAAGCAGGCTATGCTGCTGAGATAGCGAAATACCTTGGAACAACTCACCATGAATTATACTTGGATAAAAACTATGCATTAGATATAATTCCCGATATTCCATTTATCTATGACGAACCCTTTGCAGACCCTTCCCAACTACCAACAATTGCTTTAAGCAAACTCACTAAGCAACATGTATCTGTTGCATTATCCGGTGATGGTGGGGATGAGTTATTTGCTGGATATACTCGTTATAAAGTTGCTTTAGAAGGTCATCCTAAAAAAGTTAATCTTCCCCGATGGACTCAAGGTTTATTCAATCATAGTGCCAATATTATTAGACATTTAAGCCCAGCAGTATCAAATAAGATACTTAAATTTACAAGTAACATGCTATTAGATCACGATTTCTTGTACAAAAGCAGATTAAGTCATTGGCAAAACCCTAGTCAATTAGTAATAAATGGGATAGAGCATGAAATTGGCGCATGGTCAAACAAGATAAAACTAGAATTTGATAACTTTCTAGATCGGATGCAATATATTGACTCAACAACATATTTACCAGAAGATATTCTAACTAAGGTAGATCGGGCCACAATGAAATTTGCATTAGAAGCCAGAGTTCCGCTGATAGATCATAGAGTTGTTGAGCTTGCATGGCAAATACCTCAAGATATGAAACTAAGAGGCAAAGAATCTAAATGGATTCTTAAAGAGTTACTATTTAAACGAGTACCAAAGAAACTTGTCGACCGCCCTAAGATGGGCTTTGGTATTCCAATTGATGATTGGCTACGAAAAGATCTTCGTGAATGGTCAGAAAGCTTACTGGATGAAACACGCCTTAACAAACAAGGATTACTAAACCCAAAACCTATTCGCAACTGTTGGCTTAAACATTTATCTGGCGAATCATGGGGCTACCCACTATGGAACATCCTAATGCTACAAGCATGGATAGATGCCAATCCAGATGTAACTATCTAAAGAATCTGAGGTACAGCATAAACATCGAAATAACAGTAAATGTAATAATTTGTAGAATAGTAGCTATAGCAATACTCATTGAAGCAGAAATAGCATAAAGAGATAACACCCATACTGTAGCAACTTGATATATTCCAACATATCCTGGTGCAGAAGGAAGCATTGAACCTAAAGCTAGAAATACCCATAAGAGAAGAGGGGCAAAAAAACCTAAGGATAAATGAAACCCCTTGAAAATAAAATACATACAGAGGTAGTCAGCTATAAAGATGCTCAACATAACAATAAATAATTGAATAACTGCCTTTAGTTGAATTATTTTATATAATATAAGCTTTAAAGTACTTAGAAAAATGTCTAGATTGACCCCATAACCATTAGATAATTGTTTTATTATTCTAATAACCAATTGGCATATCGAGCGTCTGAAAATTAAAAAAACTAGCAACAATAATATAAGTATTATACCTATATCTAATAAATAAGAATGTTGATAATCAAATAGTTTGCTCATAGAAGTACTAAAGTATAAGACTATAATGGAAATCAACAATACAGATAAATCCATTACCCGATCAATAAAAGAACTAATAAGAAGACTTATCCAAGATTTATTATTACTTTTCCTAGAAAGCGAAATAATCCGTAAGACCTCACCAATACGAATAGGTAAAATAAGATTAATGAATACGCCCAAGACTGTTGCTTCTATAAAAGACTTTCTAGAGATCTCCGATAAACCCGTAATTAAATACCAACGTAGTGACCTTAAGACTACCCCAAGAATTAATGCCACCGCGATAAATAAACAATAATATATATTAAATGAACTAAAGGCTTTCACAACATCTGTAAATTCTACGCCATGTAAAGAAATAATTATACAAAAAATACTAACAGTAATCCCTAATATTAGCTTTAATTGACGTCTATTATTTCCTAAATTCAATGCTTAAGCTCCAATTCTATAACAGCAAACATTGCCCATTTTTTCTGATCAAGTGAAGCTTCAATTTTACGAATGTACTTGTATAAAAACCCAGGCACTAGACCTCTCATGGAAACACCTCCCGAAACTAAATAGCTAAAAGGCATTAATAGTTTAATATCAATAATATCCCAAAATGGATACAAAGATTTAAATTCAGCACGGTCTCTTTCAAATACTATCCATGGCAGCGCACCATTAGCACCAGATAAAGGTCCGAAAGAAGGAATCTGCCAGTCGTCAGAATCAACAACAAACGGTTCCGAATGCAATCTCTTATAAATTAACTCTGACCAAGTAGTGCGCCACGGCTCAATCATCACTATTTTACCATTTGGACGTATGCATCTAGCTGCTTCAGATAAGAACCTATGTACATCAGGAATATGATGAAATACATCAGTCATTACAATTGCATTAAGTGAATCATCTGCAAATGGAAGAGAGCAGGCATCCGCAATAATTTGTACACCAGGAATACGAAAAACTTCGCTAGTTATTAATCCTTGAACATGCTCAGAAAAGAATCCAGCTCCAGACCCCAATTCCAAAATACTCTCTTTAATCGGAAGTCGCTTATTTATTTCATGATACCATTCATTATAAATTGCAGTTAAAAAGGTTTTAGAATAGATTATTTCCCTGCGCTTTACAGTCGTAATAGGATCATCTACAGACAGCCCTTTAGTTAAAGGATGCGCCAAAAATTTATGTAATATCCCCATTTTCAGTACTCTAGATAAATTTTATCTTTTTGGCAGCAAATACTACCATTTTTAATAATAACCAACCATGTCGCCAACGAGAAATATTAGTTTCTCCATAACGTCTTGCACGATACCTAATTGGCACCTCTTTAATCTTCAAATTCAATCTAGCTGCACCAAATAATAAATCAAAATCACCAAAAGGATCAAAATCACCAAAATAAGAACGATTATCTGCGATGCGGATATAATCTCTTCTCCACAAAACCTTTGTACCACAGAGAGTATCCCGAATAGGTTGACCTAAAAGCCAGCTAAATGCCCATGAGAAAAATTTATTTCCAATTAGATTTAGAAATCTCATAGCATCATCTTCCATTGGATATACTAATCTTACACCATTGATAAATTCAGCCTCCCCACTCACCATCAAATTATAAAACCGAGGCAAATCTTCTGGCGGAACAGTAATATCAGCATCAAGAATCATTAGAATATCCCCGCCTGCAGCATTAAATCCAGCTCGGACAGCATCCCCCTTACCTTTTCCTGACTGCTTTAATAGTTTACAATTTGGATAATGTCTAATAGTTTCTTCAATAACCTGATATGTATTATCTGTGGAGTTCCCTTCTACAAATATTATTTCAGTGCCAGCTCCCATTTGCGGGATTCTAGACATTAACTCATCTATATGACCAGCTTCATTACGAGCTGCAACTATTACAGATACAACAGGATCAATAATTGATGGCTGCTTCATAGGTCTTGCAAGCATAAAATTAGCCATTGCAAAGGACTTAAATGGGAAAAATTTAACCAGATAACGATTAGTAACTCTTGTAATCAATGGCAACTCTAATGGCATTGCCACCTCTTCCCAATTACGTAACCAGTTATAACCTGAGATTTCAAGAAGATTAATCATATCGTGAACAGTTAACCAGTTTTGTAAAAGATGTGGCTTAGCTACCTTAAAGTACTGTGCAACTCGCAATGGGATATCCCATAAATGACTATAAAAATTAAATATGATCCTTGTATGATCTGCACAATACTTCTTAATATTCTCTAGTACAGTTTGAACATCCCATAAATCATTAACTAATTCTGATAAAATAATATAATCAAACTTTTGATCACTCTTAAGATCAAAATCATGAGCATCTGCAAGTATAAACTCTAAGTTAGGATGACTATTTTGTGCTATTCTTATTGCCTCTGGACAAAAATCAATACCCACTCCTCTTAATGGTTTTACAAAAGCAAGTAAGTCACCATTCCCACAACCAAGTTCAAGCACTGAAGACTCTGGTAAAATTAGGTTTGCATAACAATTTTGTAATTTTCTAGCATAATAGTAACCCCATGATTTATGACTATCAAGATATTGCTTACTCCAGAAACTTCTACGATGATCATTATATTCAACTGCTTCTAGTTTTATTCTTTGACTATTTAACTGATTCAATTTTACTTTACCCTTAATATTCTAATTTGATAAATTTTTAGCTTTAACACTTTTAGCTACGTTGACTTGAACGAATCATAATCTAATTATTTAGATATAGGCGCAGCTATTTACATGATTTATTTCAATAAAAAATAAACAACTATCATTTATTCAGAACCTCAATAATTTTATCTTTTCAACATAATCTAAATCGTGTGTCGTCATAATCTTAACTAGCTGTTCAAAGGATGTTTTTGTTGGATTCCAGCCCAATAGCTCTCTAGCTTTTGCCGGATTCCCCAGTAAGGTATCCACTTCTGTTGGACGAAAATATTTTGGATCTACTTCTACCAATACTTGACCACTCTGACGGCAAACTCCTTGCTCATTAATACCTTCACCTCGCCATTCAATATCGATTCCAGCAACTTTAAATGCTAGCTCAGTAAATTCACGTACTGAGTGTTGCTCACCTGTTGCAATTACAAAATCTTCTGGAGTATCATGTTGAAGTATCATCCACATACATTCGACATAGTCTTTGGCATAACCCCAATCGCGGAGTGAATTTAGGTTACCTAAATATAATTTCTTTTGATAGCCTTTTTTGATATTCGCAACGGCTAAGGTAATCTTACGAGTTACAAAAGTCTCACCACGACGTTCTGATTCATGATTAAATAGGATACCATTTACGGCATACATATTATATGCCTCACGGTAATTTTTGGTAATCCAGAACGCATATTGCTTCGCTACCGCATAGGGCGAACGTGGATAAAATGGAGTGCTTTCCGTTTGTGGGATTTCCTGTACTTTACCATATAACTCTGAAGTTGATGCCTGATAAATCCGAGTTTTCTTTTCCAAGCCTAGCATTCGTACAGCTTCCAAAATTCGTAGCGTTCCAATTGCATCACCATTTGCAGTATATTCAGGAATCTCAAACGATACTTTTACATGTGACTGTGCTGCCAGATTATAAATCTCATCTGGCTGGGTTTTTTGGATAATATGAATTAATGAAGTTGAATCAGTCATATCGCCATAATGTAATTGTAGCTTACGTTCTTTATGCATATCTTCAACTAGATCATCAAGATATAAATGCTCAATTCTTTGAGTATTGAAGATTGAACTACGACGAAGAATACCATGAACTTCATAACCTTTTTCTATCAACAACTCTGCTAAATATGATCCATCCTGACCATTAATTCCAGTTATTAATGCTACTTTAACCACACCTAACGCCCTTCTTATTAGACTTTAAAAGTATAACCATAGCTAAATATATGACTTGCTATAAATAATACTCACTGTATAATCTAATATCATTATTTTAGTATTTAATTTTCTCTATTGAATTTAACTTATAATAAGTAGTATCTGCAAGCCTATAACTTTGATTCTTATCAACGCACATTATGACTTTTTGATTATAAAACGGCTCGATACTTTGATTTGAATAAATTTGAATTCCAAATGCTTTTTCAACAATAGGAATATTTAATAAAGATACTCCCTTGAAATCAATAAAGCTTTTATTATACCAGTTATTTGGATATAAATTGTTTATTAATTTACTTCTAGAAATCTCACGCATAAAAAAGCGCTCTTTACTCTCTTCAGAAATTATATTTAACATTAAGCTCCCTCGTCCAAGATTAGTTACTACTAAATACTCATCCTTATTACACTTATCAACCAAATTTACTTTAAAGCTGCTGCTATTATTATTCTTAGGTAATAATGGTATTAATATAATTATAAATACTATCCCGATTAAAATAATACCTAAATAATCTCGATGATGACCTCTAATATTTAGATTGCCCATACAACTATGTGGTACTCTGAATAATATTCCTATTGACCAAACAAAACCAAATATAGTTTGCATAAAATCAAAAATCACCGTCGCGGCAAAACATCTTTGCCCACCATCAACTGTTATTAGAGGGGCAGAAAGCAATTCGCCAATACTACCCAGTAAAATCAATAGCTCAACTGGATTCTTACGATTTATAATCAGTGGAATCCAACCGATGTACCATAAATATTTAAATAATTGTGAAAATCTAAGTGGGTAAAATTCAGAGCTAAGAAAAAGTGATAGATTTTTCCATAGTCCATCTAATAATAATAAAGGTTGGTTCTTAATATTAATCAAAGCATATTGATATATCATAGAAGATACTGCTGTATCTGTACCAGATAAATCAGGATGATCGATAAAAATTTGTGACCAGCCCTTACCCCCAACGGATAGCCCATATAACGTATAAGAAAAATTACCCATTGTATTACTAGCATTTCCCATCATATGTGCCAATAAGAACTGTAAAATAAACCCAAAAGAACTAGCAAGGATAAAACAGATCCCCCATGGAATAACCTTTTGCTTTTCTCTTTCTAAATACACCAATACCCAAACTAAAAGCATGGGTAAAACAAAAAAAGCACCAGCTCGCGCATTTAGAGCAATAGATATTAAGCCAATACCTATAACCATAAGAAGTATTTTGTGTCTTTCACACCCCCAGAATATAAACCCAAAACCAAGACAACTAAAGATTAGCCCAGCATTCTCTGTCATAGTGGTAGGATAAGTATTAATTATCATATATGCTTGAAAGAGAATAAATACTAGTATTCCAGAAGCAATTCCACTTAGATGAGCAAGTCTCTTAGCCAAAAAGAAAGCCGAAACCGAGAGTAAAATAGACTGTAAAAGCAAAGTAAAATAAACATCTTGCTGCATAAAATACAAAATCCCAGCCAAAAATGTAGGATAAATCGTTCGACGCAGACACCAGTCCACAATTTGCATACCACCCAAAGAATCAACTCGATTAAGTATAGTATTCGCGCAATACCAATATCCAGATGGATCACTTACCTGAAAGTGTCCAGCAACACTTAGTCCAATTGACTGCCCCGTAATCCATACATAAAATAAAAAACATACAGGAAAAAGAATTGCAATTCCTAGCCATAACCAATAAAAATGGGTTGAAATACTAGTAGATGATAAACTTTCTTTTAAATTTACAATTAATCTTAAAAAAAACTTTGGAAATACGCTATACAATAAAAATAAACCACATATTCCTCCTATTAGATAATTGATCAAACTAAAACTTGGTGCAGCATATACTTTATAGACCCGATTATTCTTAGCTGGATCGCTACAGTCTGAACTGGAAAAATATAATACTCCTCTCCAATATGAATAACTACCACCTCCATTACTTCTTATCCAATCATGAGCAGCATGAGAATTTTTCAATTTAGTACTATTTTCAAATAATACCATTCCAGAGGTTCTTTCATTAAATGAAGAGTCGGTAGCATAATTTATAAGCGGCCAACCAAGTGGTTTATTAATTTTAGCAATATAAGCACATCCTTGTTCATGAATAAACATAGAATTTGATAAAGTAATAAACCGTGGATATGTCAGAAATTTAACACACATAATGAGTAACAGCACCCAAATACCAAATGCAACAATGCTCAATTTGGAGGTTAGTCTTCGCATTTAAATCTCTCTTTTAATCTTAACATAATTATTTCTAGTGTTAAATATAGTAAGCTTTGCTATTATTTTGCACCAATCTTCTACGATTTTTGTCCAACAGCAAAATAATTGAATAACCGACGAATTTCACGCGATCGAGAAAAAACATTCCTTAAGTCAAAGAAGAAACTCCCTTGCATATTTTTCTTCAACTCAATTAAATCCAACCCACGGAATTGGTTCCACTCCGTAATTAAAACAATTGCATCAGCAGAAGCAGAAGCATCATACTCATCTTTAGCGTAATAGATATCCTTGGCAGAATCAGCTAACCGCCATTGTGCTTCTACCATCCCTTTAGGACAAAATGTTCGAATCTTTGCACCAGATTCAATCAATCCTTTAATAATATCGATTGATGGGGCATCGCGCATATCATCAGTTTCAGGTTTAAATGATAAACCCAAAATAGCAATTGTTTTATTACTCACACCATTCATATTATTAATAATCTTAGTAATCATCCTAGTCTTTTGCTTATGATTAGCTTTAATTGCAGCTTCAACAACAAGCATTTCTTCTCCACTATCGCGACCAATTCTACTTAAAGCAAGTGTATCTTTAGGAAAGCATGAACCGCCATAACCTGGCCCACAATGCAAAAATTTGGGAGATATTCTGCCGTCCATTCCCATTGCCTTGGCTATTTCCTGGGTATTAGCCCCACCTTTTCTGCTAGTAGCGCGATCTCATTAATAAATGAAATCTTAACTGCTAGGAAAGCATTACTCGCATATTTAATTAATTCCGCAGTCTCAAGGTTAGTAAAAACAAAAGGTGTTTGATTAATAAACAATACATTATAGATATCTTGCATAATTTTTTTTGCATTTTCGCTTTCACAACCGATCACTACTCTGTCTGGTTTAAAACAATCTTGTACTGCTTTGCCTTCTCTTAAAAACTCCGGATTTGATACAATATCAATTCTGGCATCAACGTTACGGTTTTTAATTTGCTGAGTTATAATATCATGAACTAAACGACCAGTCCCTACTGGTACAGTAGACTTATTAACAATAATTTTATATCCAATAATACTTTGACCTATTTCTTCTGCAACTAATCTGACATGACTTAAATCAGCTGAACCATCCTCTGCGGGAGGGGTACCAACAGCAATAAAAATAATATCAGCAAAATTAAAAGCTTCCTGACTGTCTGTAGTAAATCTTAAACGGTTAGCTGCAATATTTCGCGCCATAACTTCTTCAAGGCCTGGCTCATAAATTGGCACAATCCCTTTTTTTAATTTATCTATCTTAGTTTTATCTTTATCAAGGCATAATACATTCATTCCAAATTCAGACAACACAACACCTTGAACCAAACCAACATAACCAGTTCCAACTATAGCAATTTTCATTTAAACTAATCTTTCATAATAGCTTGTAAACCAACCTAAAAACTCTTGCAACCCATCTTGAATTGACATTAAAGGCTTATAACCAGTCTCATTAACTAGTTCACTTATATCTGCATAAGTTTTATAAACATCTCCAGCCTGCATTGGTAGAAAATCTTTTATAACTGTCTTACCTAGTGAAACTTCCATAGCCGCTATAAAATCCATTAACTTTATTGGTTGACTATTGCCTATATTAAATATTCTGTAATTGTTACCACCATTTAAGCAATTATTAATCAGCAAAACTATTCCATTTATAATATCACTTATATGGGTAAAGTCACGCTCAAGGTTACCATAATTAAAGACCTTAATTGGCTGATTCTCCAGTATTGCTTTAGCAAAAAGTATAGGAGCCATATCGGGACGTCCCCATGATCCATAGACAGTAAAAAACCTAAGCCCAATAGTTTTTATGCCATACAAATGAGAATAAGAATGAGCCAGTAACTCATTGCTCTTTTTTGTTGCCGCATAAAGGCTAACTGGTGCATCCACAAAGTCCGTCGTTCTAAAAATCTCCTTCTGACTATTACCATAAACACTTGAACTGCTAGCATAAATTAGTTTGTTTACATTATAGTGTCGGCAACATTCAAGAAGATTCACAAACCCTACAATATTACTCTGAATATAACTATCTGGATTATCAAGGCTATAACGGACTCCTGCCTGTGCTGCCAAATTACAGATCAAATCAAACGACTGATCTTTAAATAAATTTTCTAAAGCTATTTTATCAGTCAAGTCTAGTTTAATAAATTGGTAGTTTTCATATTTTATAGAGCAAATTAATTCCGTTGGGACTTCATTACTAACTGTAATTCCCTGCTCTGCAAGGCGATCATATTTAAGTTGTTTATCATAATAATTATTTATATTATCTAAACCAATTATTTTATGTTCTGGACTTCTGGCTAGTTCCATAACTAGATGATGCCCTATAAACCCTGCGACACCCGTAATTAAGATTTTCATTTTTTATCACTATTGCTAATTTTATAAACTATACAGGCACTACCGAGTAACTTTGCCCATCTGCTTCTTTTTGTAATTGATAAATATTTCCCAAAAATCATATGACCTGTATAAAAAAGCCCCATTGGTTTGGCTGACTCTAGTCTTAACTGCCTTCTACCAAAATGATTCACCCAAGCCCTCTTACTAAATGTCCATATTTCAAAAAAAGCATTATTTTTACCACCATGACTCGAAGGAATTGAATAACTGATTGTCAGCTTAATGATCTCAATAAAAAAATTTTTGATGGAGTGGCATAT